>JBBDWO010000014.1:93021-114232 GCA_040902765.1 Acidimicrobiia bacterium
GGAACCCGAACGAATCCACCACATACATCCCGAGCAACACCGCCGACGTCGAGCCACCCACGGCGGCCGGCGAGTCCTCGGCCGCGTCGTGATCGGTCCCGGCGGCCTCCGGCGCCGGCGCGACCGGGGCCGGCGACTCGGCGGCCGGCGCCTCGTCGACGGCCGGACCCGACCGGCCGCCGATGTACAGGATGCTCCCTCCGAGCAGCACGATGATCCCGAACGCGGCGCCGAACCAGTTCCACATGCCCCGCGTTGATGCGCCACCTCGCCGACGAGTTCCATTCGCCGCGGGGTCCCGCGCGACCTGCGTGTCGTCGGATGGCATGCTCACGGCGTTCACCTCCGCAGACGCTTCCACTGTCTCCGTGATGGTCGGGGACACGAGGTCCGGGGGGTAGGGCCGATCGACCCCGCAGACGCCGGTGGTTCCGCTCACGAGCGCTGCGCGAACCACTGCCCTCCCCACTAGGTGATATCGCCTACCCGCCTCCCCACGCAGGACGGTGCCCCGGGCCGCGGCCAGGATCGTCTATGGCGACGGTTCGATCACGATCTCCAGCAGGCCGTGTGCCTCGCGGAGGGCCGACTCCACCTCGTGGGGCCTCTCCGCCGCGGCGAACAGGAAGCCCAGGTAGCGGTCGCCCTCGGGCAGGGGCCGCAGCCTCCGGCCGACAGGAACGGTGATCTCGAGGCCGGTGATCCCCTCCACTTCGGCGACGGCCTCGGTGCGACGGACGCCCCGCAGGATCCCGTCCGCCGTGATGGGGAGCATCATCACCCCGCTGGACTGGGTGTGGCGCCGCATCCCCCGCCGGGGCATCCCCAGGGCTGCCCGCAGCAACAGGCTCTCCAGGCTCTGGCCGAGCATGCCGAAGCGGAGAGAGCGTCCGCACAGGCCTCCGATGGAGCGGGCCGCCACCTCGATGAGCCGAGGTCCCTCGGGGGTGAGGCGCACCTCGGCATGCGCCGGCCCGTGGGCCAGGCCGAGAGCGGCGACCGCGTCGCGAACGACACGCTCCACCCCGTCGAGCACCTCGACGGGGTGGCGCGAAGGCGTGACGTAGATGGTCTCCTCGAAGTACGGACCGTGGAGGGGATCGGGCTTGTCGAAGACGGCCAGGATCTCCAGCCCCTCCGACGTGGCCAGCGCCTCCACGGCCACCTCGTCCCCGTCCATGTACTCCTCCACCAGCAGCGGGCCGCCGACGCCCGCCTCGTCCAGGATGGCGGCGATGCGGTCGAAGGCGGCGGCTAGCGCCACCCCGTCGTCCGCCCGGATGACGCCCCGGCTCGCCGACAGCGACACCGGCTTGACCACCACCGGGAACCCGATCTCCCCTGCCGCGCGGCGGGCGTCCTCCGCCGACTCGACGACCCGGAAGGCGGGCTGCGCCACTCCGGCCGCCGCCATCCGACCCCGCATGATCGCCTTGTCGGTGGCGGCGGTCACCGACTCGGGGGCGTTGTGCGGCAGCCCGAGGCGCTCGGCGGCCATCGCCGCGATCACGGCCCCGGAGTCGTCGACCCCGACCACGGCGTCGACCGGAGCGCGCCTCGCGTCGGCGACGATCGCCTCGGCCGCCCCGGCCGGATCGGCGCAGTCGATCGGGACCACTCGGCGCAGCCGGCCGGACACGATGCCCGGGGCGCCGTCGGTGGCCACGACCAGATCCACCCCCAGCTCGTCGGCGGCGGCCACGAAATCGGCACCCTTGTACGAGGTGCGCGGCAGGACCAGGGTGACTAGAGGCATGGTCACCTTGATGATGGCAGCGATGGGCGGGAACCTCCACATGGGCGCCGGACGGCATGGTGCCGCCCGCATCTCGGTCGGGCTGGCCACGGACCGACCCGACCTACCATGGCCCGATGCCCTTGACCGACCGCACCGTCCTCACCGTCACCACCGAGGCGGTCGAGGCCATCCTCGGCATCCGCGCCGACGAGCCCGATGCCGACCAGCTTGCCCTCACTGTCGGCATCATCGGAGTCACCGGGCTCGAGTTCACCTACGAGCTGACCTTCATCCCGATCGAGGACGCCACCGACGACGATGTCCTCCAACACTTCGGCGAGCTGCCGGTGGTGGTGCGTGCCAACAGCGCCGACCGGCTCGACGGGGCGGTCATCGGGGTTAAGGAGGGCGGACTGGCCATCGACAATCCCAACGGCCCCAGCCCGGCCATCCCCAAGGGGGACGGCGAGCTGACCGGGCCGTTGGCGGAGCGGGTGCAGTCCGTCCTCGACACCAACATCAACCCGGCCATCGCCGCGCACGGCGGCTTCGCCGAGCTGGTCGCCGTCGAAAACGACACCGTGTACCTGCGTCTCGGCGGCGGATGCCAGGGATGCGGGCTCGCCCAGGTCACCCTGGGGCAGGGCATCGAGGTGGCCATCAAGGAGTCCGTACCCGAGGTGATGCGGGTCGTCGACGTCACCGACCACGCCTCGGGGGAGAACCCGTACTACGAGGCCGCCAAGAAGTAGCCGTCCCCGCCGGACGCTGCGCTCCCGACTGGATCGGCGTGGAGGTCCTGTGGGCCGTCACCGTCGCCGCGTGGGACCCGAGCCGGTCCGACCGGAGGGGCGTCGATGCCTTCGCCGTGCTCAACCACCCCCTCGCCCGCGGGGAGATCGAGCCCGAGGAGTATCGGCGGCTTCGATCGACGCTCGGGGAGGCCCGATGAAGGCGAACGGGCAGGGTCCGCTCGTCCGGCTCACCGGCGCGCGGCGGGCGGCGAGCGGCACTGGCTCGGGGCCGGGCAGGGCCGGCTGTTCGCCAACCGGCCCTGCCGGCGCGCTATCTCACGACGAGTAGCGAATGTCGCCCACCATCCCGGCCTCGTAGTGACCGGGGATAAGGCACACGAATCGGGTCAGCTCCTCCGGGTTGTCGGGGAAGGTGACGGTGAGGGTCATCACGGAACCGGGGGCCAGAGTGAGCATGCCCGAGTCCATGCCAGCCTCGCCCATGTCCCCCATGTCGCCATCGTCGGACATGTCGTCCATGTCGCCGCCTCCGTGCTCCTCGTGACCGCCCTCGATGTGGGCGTCGATGCCGGCCTGGTCGGTGACACGGAACTCATGGTCGATATCGCCGTCGTTGGTGACGACGAATTCCACGGTCTCGCCCGGCGAAACCGTGACCAGGTCCGGGGTGAAATGGAACTCAGCGGCGCTGATCTCGATGCGGCGCACGCCATCCGAGGCCTCTTCCCCAGGCTTGTCGTCGCCGCAGGCGGCTACGACTAGTACAAGGACGGCATACATCGTCACGCGGTAAGTGAATGTCATTGATCGTTCTCCTTTCGAATAGGTCAGGAATCGAAAAGGGACCGATCAAAGTCGCAACACCGTACCGTCGTCGGGGGGATGGCGGGAAGACCGCGGCGGTGCCTCCGCCGGAAGCGGTTCCCGCCTCGCCGATGGGGCGACCGACACCACCCGGCTCGTCCATTCGGCCACGAGCACGGCCACGGCCACCAACAGCAGGATCGCCGTCACGCAGGTCCCGCAGCCGCTGTCGGCGACGTGGTGCGGCCCCATGGCCACGCCGTGAATGAGGAACGCGACGAGCAGCAGGAGGAGGACCATTAGCAGGACCCTCCGCCCCATGCCGGTTCGACCCAGGGACACCACCACCGCGCGACTGTACCCCCATGGGAGGGATCATTGCCACAGGTCCCATCTCCCCCGGACCACGGTCGAGGACATCACCGTTCCCGAGGTCCAGCGGCACAAGCGCACCGGCGTTCGCAAGTAGGTCGGGGAATTCTCAGCCGACGGGGGCGGTTACCGTCAGGGAAGGCCTCCACAGGGAAGGAATCATGGCTGCCACCTCGACCATGCTGCCGTTGGGAACCACGGCACCGCCGTTCTCACTGCCCGACACGGTGAGCGGGCGAACCGTGTCGCTCGACGACTACGCCGACAACAAGGCGCTGCTCGTCATGTTCATCTGCAACCACTGCCCGTACGTCAAGCACGTCCGGGACGGTCTGGCTGCGCTCGGCAGGGACTACGCCGGTGCCGACATCGGCATCGTCGCCATCTCGCCGAACGACCCCACGGAGCATCCCGACGACAGCCCCGAGGCAATGGCCGCCGAAGCGAAGGATGCCGGGTATGTCTTCCCCTACCTCTACGACGAGCCTCAGGAGGTCGCCAAGGCGTACACCGCCATCTGCACGCCTGATTTCTTTCTCTTCGGGCCGGACCGGACGCTGGTCTACCGGGGTCGCATGGACGAGAGTCGACCCAACATGCCGCTGCCGGTGACCGGGGAAGAACTCCGCGCTGCGATCGACGCCGTGCTCGCCGATGAGTCCGTGGCCGAGGAGCAGTACCCGTCGATGGGGTGTTCGATCAAGTGGCGGCCCGGCAACGCTCCGGACTACGCCGCTTAGCGGGTGCGCGAATAGGCACCCACCCTCGAGAACCACACCTGGAACTCGATGATCCCGCGGTCCTCCACGGAGAGCACCGAGATCGCCGACGGCGGCGTGACGTCGTAGTCCTCGAATTGGATCTCGAACGATCCGACCACGAGGATCCGATCCCCGACGGCCTGCGCTTCGATGCCGACCTCGACCGGTTGGGTCGTGCCCTTGAGGGTCAAAGTGCCCGTGGCGGCGAGGCGGACCGCCTCGCCGAGCGTGGCCCCATCGCCGAAGTCGATCGGAACCGTGAGGCTGAACACGGCGGTCGGATGGGTGCTCGTCTCGAGGGACCGCTGGACCGCGCCGTCCCGGCGCGACTCGTCACTGACCAGCAGGGTCAGGTCACCGACCACCTCGACTGAGACGAGAGTGGTGCCCACGATCTCGAGCGCCCCAGTGACGCCGGGCGTGCGCCCGACGGCGGTGGTCGACCCGATCGAACGGAGCACCTCATCCACCCGGAACCCGACAAAGGTGGCCCCCGTCTGCTCCGTGATCGAGAACTCCCCGACCGTGGTGTCGACGATCCACTGGCCTTCCGGCGAACCGAGCGGTTCTTCGTTCTCGGAGCGGACCTCGTCGGAACCGATATCGGAGACCGCGGTCGTGGTCGAGGCGATCGCTCCGATGTCCACCGGCGGTGGAGGGTCGCTGCTCAGGAACCAGTAGATGCCGTAGGCCCCGGCGGCTGCGCCGACCACGACGGCGACGGTGATCACGACCCACTTGCGTGACAGGCGGCGGCGCGGTTCGGTCATCCCGGGGAGTGTCGCAGCAGCAAGGTGCAATGCCGACGACGCCTCGAGCACGGTTGGTTTCGCGTCCTCTGGCGACGGGTAGGTGGGGGAGACGGAACCCACCGACGTGACGGTCAAGGTCACGACCGGAGTCGGATCCTGAGCGGTCCTGATCAACCGGTCGCGCCACTTCCCCTGGTGGCGCGATCGGCCCGCGTCCACCTTCGACCGTGACCCCAATGAGTGTTACGTCGGCCATCAGGACCTCCGGCGAATGACCTGGTTTAGCGACGGGGGCGAGGGGGTATGTCCAACGCACAGCGCCACCGAGCGTTGCACGGACACGGAGAGCGACATGTCTTCCATCACGCAGCAGCGAGACCCCCTACTGGAGAAACTCGAGGGACCTCGAGCCACAGGCTGGTGGGCTGGCACGCTGATCATGATTCTGACCCTTCTGGTAATCGGCTCGCTGTTCAGGACCGACGGCCGGGATGACGCCGGTCCCACGCACGCGACGGTCGAAGTCTCTGCCGGGATCGAATCCTGATCATCTCCTGCGCGACTTCTCATGAGAGACCTGGTCGCGACCCCGGCCGGAACATGCCACACCGGGAGCGCTCGGTCCGTGGAGACATTCGGTGGCATCTAAGAGGAGGCGTGTGAACGCTGAGGAGCAAGGAACAGAGCGGGACCGGGGTATCGACCCTCACGGCTCTACCACCCGCGTAGCGCGCGTCGTAGCCGACAAATCGGCTCCCGGAGCGGCGCGGCGCCTCGTGCGATCGTGGCTGGGCGACCACGCCCGCGCCGACGATGCTGCCCTCGCCCTCTCGGAAGTCGTCACCAATGCCGTCCTTCACGGCGGCTCCGACCTCCCCCCGCTAAGGGTCCACTTTCGCCAGGCGGACAACGGCTTCAGAGTCGAAGTCGATCAGACAACGGTCCGAACCGTCGAGGCTCGCACGGGTTTCCCCCGCCCCGACCACGGTAGGGGTCGAGGGTTGGCCGTGGTCGAGGCTCTGGCGGAACGCTGGGGCGTGACCAACGGCACAGCACCCGCAGCCGGAACGACCGTCTGGTTCGAGATGTGATGAGCGGGCACCTTGCAGAACCGGGCTGGTGGCTCCACCCGGCAGCCCGGCGCGCCGGCTCTTGGAACTGACGGAGCTCATCGAGGCACTAGGCGTCATCGACAGCATCGACGACACGTCGGCCGACGGAAGCTAAACGCCCAACCGTCGGCTTGAACGCGCGTGGTGGAGCGTTCGAGCGCTACACCACGCGCGGTCAATTCGGGCCTGGCAGATTTCAGGTGCGCGAGTCGGTATCGACCCTGTCGTGTCCGCTACGCGTGCTGGTCCGCTGGTGACTGGTGATCGTCGGCGACGTCCAGCCTGCGATCAGACTTGCTGCGCCGATCACCATGTAGAGAACACCGAGAGCCCGGCTGCCGCCGAACCAGGCGGTCGTGGCCCCCGGCTCGATCGCCACCACCAGACCGAATCCGAGGGCTACAAGCCCTAGGAAGGTCAGGGTGTTGCGAACTCCTAGGGTCGAAGCGGCAGCTGACAGGAAGATCGCCCCCAACACGATGCTGATCATCGCCATCAGCGGCGTGTGGACGAACCCGAGCACCGTCGATGTCGGACTCGTCATCGTCTCGATCCCACCGCGAAGGAGCGCCACCGCTCCCATCACGACGAGGAAGAGACCAATGGCACCGGCGACCAGCTGGGCTGGACTCCATGTGCGTTTGTCCACGGACACCCGCCTGTCGACCACCGACTCCCGCACATCCGAGTGTTCCTCGACGCGCGGCGCGTCGCGGAGATCTCCAGTGGGCGCAGGATCTACAGCCGGCGGGGGTGGTGCCTGGGTTTCATTCGGATCGCTTTGCTGAGTCATTCGACCTCCCGTTGTCGTCGGGAAGGCCCATACCCGCCGCCGAGATGCGGCAAACCTCGGTCAGGGCGACTCCACTGCCTCGCGAATCGTGCCCAGCGCCGCCTTCAGGATTCTCGACACATGCATCTGAGACACTCCCACACGGTCGGAGATCTCTGCCTGGGTCAGGTCGCGGAAGAAGCGCAGATACAGGATCTCGCGCGTTCGCTCCGGCAGGCCTCCGAGGATCGGCGCCAGGTGCTGCCACTCCTCGCTGAGCAGCAGTGCGGGATCGTCGGCCCCCACCGACTCGAGGAGAGTGGCACCGTCATCGTCGCCGATCGGCGCGTCGAGCGACATCGGTCGGTAGGCAGACCATGCGTGGAGCGCCTCGGCCACCTCGCGCAAGGAACGGCCGGTTTCTGCGGCGACATCGGTGGAGTCCGGCGACCGCCCCAGGGCCTGAGCCAGCCTCGCCTGGGCTGCGGTGACCTCCAGCGCCGACTCCTGGACGCTGCGTGGAACACGCATGACCCATCCGGTGTCTCGGAGATGGCGTTTCAGCTCGCCCGAGATCGTCGCCCGGGCGAAAGCCTGAAAGGCTCCGGCCTCTGGCTTGAACCTCGAGATCGCCTTCACCAGCCCGATCGAAGCCACTTGCTCCAGATCTTTGGTGTCGATCCCCTTGCCGCTGAAGCGTCCGGCAATGCCCGTAGCCAGTCCCCTGTGCCGGCGGAAGATCTCGTCACGGCAGTCGGCGTCCCTGGCTGCCTGCACCAGCAACTCCTCGTCGGGCGCAGCGGCGAGGGCGGTCGATCCACCGGGCAGGCGAGTCTCAAACCACGCCACCACTTCGCCGTCGTTGGTGGCATGACCCCACTCGCGAGCAAGGGCGTCGAGAACCATGAAGGCGAGGCGAGACTCGACGTCATCGGACGGCTCCTGGGACGGGCCTACCTTGATGCGGAGACTGCCCACCTTCCTCTCGGCGCTGACACGAATGGTGCCCGGGTCATCCGGAGACAGGAGCACCGAGTGCGTGACCAACTCCGACAGCATGAGGGCCGCCTCGGCCCCCGACGCCGACAACGGGGACACCACTTCACGAAGCCAGCGTCGCGCCATCCCGGCTGAGTCGGGCGCTGCGGGAATGTCGATCGACGGCATCAGCGAACCCCCACGACGGAATGACAACGGGAGTGTGACAGCCGTTCGAGGGTAGGCAAAGCAACGCCTCTACGCTTGCGCGCAAGCCCTCGTAGCTCAGGGGATAGAGCGTCGGTTTCCTAAACCGTGTGCGCAGGTTCGATTCCTGCCGAGGGCACGAACCGCCGAGCAGAGGTCGGCGGAGCCAACAACTCACAGCTGACAGCCAGAGCGCTCCTACACCTATCCAACGACCAAGCGTCCACGACACCGAGGGCAGAAGGTTCGACTCCTGCGGAGGGCGCCGACCGCCGAGCGGAGCTCGACGGAGCAGTTGACCGGCTCTACTTCGCGGTCAGAGAGCCGCGACAGGCGAAGCTTGTCGCGGCTTTCTGACCGCTAGGCCTACCTGGCGCCGAGGAAAGCGCCGTCGATAGACCCCTACCGGCGGCGCCTGTTGAAGCCGTACCCGCCGAACACGAGGAACAGAACGACGATGAGGATGATCCAGCCGGTGGTACTCACTTGTCCTCCTATATGGTGCGAGACACCATCCATTTTACCTCCAACGGAGCAACAGGCAACCGGCAACCGGCAACCGGCAACCAAGCGTTTCGCAAGTGCGTGGTCCGGGTACGGGGCATGGCATGAGGCTTGCCACCTCGCGGTGGGACGCCAAGACAACGACTGGAGACCAGCCATGTCAGACCAGGGACGAGATGTCATCGTCACGAACGACGGCTCAGGACGCTCGATGGCGACGATCATCGGAGCGCTGATCATCGCCGCAGCAGTGATCGTGGGGATTTGGTATTTCACTACCCAAACCGACGAGACAAGCGACTCCCCCGGGGTCACGATCGAGGTCGAATCGGGCGGCTAATAGATCTGGGTGAGGAATAGCGCATTGGCGCATAGGGGCGTGCCCGGGTCGACCAACCCGGGCACGTTTCTATGCCAACTATCCCCGTCGGAAAGCGATCGTGTTGCCGTCCCGCCGCCACCGGTAACCTCAACCGCCATGCGTGTGCGCATCGTCCCCCTGCTCATCGCCGCTGCGCTGGCCAGCGCCTGCACCGGCGACGGCGAGACCCTGCCCGACCCGGACGATCTCCTCCAACGGTCGGCAGCGGCCATGGCGAGCGTCGAGACTGCCGAGTTCGAGATGACCGTGGACGGCGCCGCCATCACCATCTCAGGACTCACCATGCGCAGCGCCAGCGGTGTGTACGTCGCACCAGACCGCGCTCGCGCCGTCCTCACCATGAGCCTCGGAGCCGTCACCGCCGACCTGGGAACCATCTCGATCGCCGAACGCACCTGGCTCACCGAGCCACTCACCGGTCGGTGGGACGAACTCGATCCGGGCACCGGATTCAACCCTGCCGTGGTCTTCAGTGACGAAGGGTGGGAGCCGCTGCTCGCCGAGGACATCACTGACGCCACGGTTTCGTCCCACTCCCGTGGGTACCAGGTCGATGGCGTCGCCCCCGCCGCCCGCATCGCCGTGGTCACCTCGGGCCTGGTCACCGACCAGGACGTGGACATCACCCTCGTCATCGACCGCGCCACCGACCGGCTGCTCGAGGTCCGGTTCAGCACCGCCGGGGCCGACGGTGAGACCGACTGGGTGATCACGCTCGGCCCGTACGACGAGCCGGCGACCGTAGAACCCCCCGCGTGACCACGATCCCGTCGGGACGAACCAGGGTCGTCGTCGTACTGGCCCTCGCCGCCTTCATCGGCTCCGTCGACCTCACCGTGGCCACGACCATGCTGAGGCGAATCATCGTCCACCTGGAGATCCCCCTCCCCGACGGATTCGGGCGAGCGGCGTGGATCGTCAACGCCTACATCGTCGCCTATGTCGGGGCGATGCCACTGGCGGGAAGACTCAGCGACGTCGTCGGCAGGCGCCGCGTCGTCGTCGGCAGCCTGGCCCTGTTCTCCATCGGCTCGGCGCTCGCCCCGTTCGCCACGACGCTGGAGACCTTCGTTGCTGCACGGGTCGTCGCCGCCATCGGAGCCGGTGCCGTCGTCCCGGCTGCCCTGGCCACCGTCGCCGACCTGTTCCCGGAACGCCGCGGCAGGGCCTTCGGAGTGCTCTTCGGTGCCGAGACCCTCGGCTACGTGTGCGGCCCGCTCGTCGGTGCCGTCCTCATCCGCTTCGCCGACTGGCCATGGCACTTTTACGGCGCCGTGCCGATCGGCATCGTCGCCCTCATCCTCGCCGCCCGGGTGATGCGACACCTTCCCCGGCCCACCCAGCGTCGTTCGCTCGACCTCCCCGGCGCCCTGCTGATCACGACCGCTCTCGTCGCCGTCGTCGTCGGCCTGCTCAGCCTGGGCAGCATCGCCTCGGCAGGCGACCTCGCCGGTTTCGAGGGCTCCAGGTCGGGACCGGCCTGGCCGGTGTTCGCGCTGGCGATCGTCGCCGGCGTCGGGTTCGTCATCGCCGAGCGTCGTGCCGGTGACCCACTGGTGCCCCCTGGCCTGCTCGGCCGCCGACCGGTGGTGCCGGCGCTCATCGTCAATCTGTCCATCGGGGCGATCCTCGCCGTCGCCATGGTGAACGTCCCGTTGTTCGTCAATCTGGTGCTCGAAGCGGACCTGCGGGCGGCGGCGGTCACCAGCGGGATCGTGCTCACCGCCCTCACCGCCACGATGGCGGCGGCGTCTCCGGTAGGAGGGTGGCTCGCCGACCGAATCACCTACCGGCTTCCGGTGATGTTCGGGACCGCTCTGCTCGTCACCGGTTTGCTCCTCATGGGCCGCGGGTGGGACACCGACGTCACCACGGCAGCGATGGCGGCCCACCTGATGATCGCGGGAGCCGGGCTCGGCCTGGCGACCGCCCCGCTGAGTGCCGCCGTGGTCGACGCCGCGGCCGGTCCCGACCGCGGGGTGGCGGCCTCGGTGGTCCTGGTCGCCAGGCTCGTCGGCCTCGCTCTGGGACTCGCCGGGCTCACGGCATGGGCGCTCAACCGGTTCGACGCGCTCCGCCGGACCGTCGACCTGCCACCGATCACCGACCCCGCCTACGCCGACGCGGTGGAGGCGGCGCAGCGCCAGATCTCTGCAACCGTGCTGTCGGAGACGTTTCTGGTGTCGGCGGTCATCGCAGCCGCTGCCCTCGTGGTGGCGGTGGCCATCAGGCGATCACCGACCCGGGCCACCTGAACGCACCGGTCGGCCCGGCGACATGGCATCATCCACTCCGATGACCTCGCCGCGAGACCCTCGGGGACGCCGTCCCCCGGTGCAACGAGCCGCTCCCCGGGCCAGCGGAGGTGGGCCGTTCTCGGGACCGAACCGGCCATTCACGCTGATCGTCATCGTGTGCGGCGCCGCCCTCACCTGGTTCCTGATGACATCGAACCCGTTCGGGTCGGACACCGCCGCCGGACCCACGACCGCACCTCCGACCAACGGCGACACCCCGACGACGCTCCCGACGGACACCAGCCAGATGACCCAGCCCACCATCCCCGACGGGACCGGCGCCCTCCAGGGCATCGCCCTCGAACGGGTCGCCACTAGGTCGTTCCCTGTCTATGCCACCGGGCTGGAGGGCGACGACCGCATCTGGATACTCGACCGCGGCGGCGTCATCTGGACGGCAGCGCCCGATGGCACCACCGAGGTGTTCATGGACCTCCAAGACCGGGTCAACCCCGCCGGCATCGAGAACGGCCTGCTCGGCATGGCGTTTCACCCCGACTTCGCCAGCAACGGGCGGATGTTCGTCTACTACACGACCGACCCGAGCACGAGCCCCCACTCGCGGCTCGCCGAGTTCACCATCTCACCGTCGAACGCTGCCACCGGCGACCGCTCGACGGAACGGGTGCTACTCGACGTGGTTCAAGAGGGCGTGCGCCACCGAGCGGGGATGCTCCAGTTCGGACCCGACGGCTACCTGTACGTGGCCCTCGGGGACGGTGGCCTGGGTGATCGCACCGCGCAGGACCTCACCAAGCTCCAGGGCAGCATCCTGCGGCTCGATGTCGACCGGTCGGAGGGCGGCAAGAACTACGCCATCCCGCCGGACAACCCGTTCGTCGCCGGGGGCGGGCTACCGGAGATCTGGTTCTACGGGCTGCGCAACCCGTGGCGGTTCGCCTTCGACACCGTGTCCAACCTGATGTACGTCGCCGACGTGGGACAGCTCGACTGGGAGGAGGTCAACGCCGTGACCATCGGCGAAGGCGGACTCGACTTCGGCTGGCCCAACTTCGAAGGCCCGATGTGTTACACGCCGAGCGACGGCTGCGACATGGACCGCGGCGTCATCCCCATCCACCTGGTCGAACACACCGACGAGGAGGGTGGCTGCTCGCTGACCGGTGGCTTCGTATATCGCGGTTCTGCCATGCCCGAGCTGTGGGGTCACTACTTCTACGGCGACTGGTGTTACGGGTGGATGCGGTCGTTCAAGTACGAGAACGGCGAGGTCACCGACCACCGGGACTGGACCGCCGACATCGACGCCGCCCTGACCGAACTCGACCGCGACCTGCTCCACATCGGCTCGTTCGGGTTGGACGCCAACGGAGAACTGCTCCTGGTCGACACCGACGGCCTCATCTTACGCATCGTCCCGAGGCGCTAGCCCTGCTACCAGCTACCAGCTGCCAGCTGCCAGCCGGAGGCTCGCTCAGACCGGCATTCCCAGGGCGCGGCTGATCACCAACCGCTGCACCTCGCTGGTCCCCTCTCCGATCTCGAGCACCTTGGCGTCGCGGTAGTACCGAGACACCGGCGTCTCGTCCATGAAGCCGGCGCCGCCGAAGATCTGCGTTGCCTGGCGGGTGGCGGTCACCGCAGCCTCCGACGAGAAGAGCTTCGCCATGGCCGCCTCGGTGCGAAACGACTGGCCCGTGTCCCGCAGCCACGCCGCTCGATGAGTGAGCAGGCGCGATGCCTCGACGGCCACGCCCATGTCGGCGACCATGAAAGCAATCGCCTGGTTGGCTCCGATCGGCTTGCCGAAGGCGGTGCGCTCCGAGGCGTGGCGCCGAGCCTCGTCGAGGCACCCCTGGATCACCCCGGTGGCGAGGGCGGCGATGGCGATCCGCCCCTCGTCGAGGATCTCGAGGAAGTGGCGCAGCCCCCTGCCGCGCTCACCGAGTAGGTGATCGGCGGGCACCCGGCACCCGTCGAAGCGCAGCCCGTGGGTGTCGGAGGCCCGCCAGCCCATCTTCCGATACGGCGGCTCCACCGTGAGCCCCGGTGTTCTCGACGGGACGATGATGGTGCTGATCTCGTCGTCGCCGGTCTTGGCCGCCACGGTGATCAGCGACGTGATCTCGGTACCCGAGTTGGTGATGAACGCCTTGGTGCCGTCGATCACCCACTCGTCGCCGTCGAGGGCGGCACGGGTGCGCAGCCCGGCAGCATCGGACCCTGAATCGGCCTCGGTGAGCCCGAAGGCGGCGAGGGCGCGACCGGCAGCTAGGTCGGGCAACCAGCGTTGCTTTTGCTCGTCGGTGCCGAATCGGGCGATCGGACCGGCGCCGAGACCCACCGCCGCCTCCAAGGTGAGCGCCATCGACGCATCCACGCGGGCGAGCTCCTCGATAGCGATGCACTGGGCGAGCAAGTCAGACCCGGAGCCCCCGTACTCCTCGGGCAGGCCCAGCCCGAACAGGCCCAGATCCCCCATGGCGCGCACGGTGTCGACCGGGAAGTGATGGTCACGATCCCATGCCTCGGCATGCGGTGCGATCTCGCGTTCGGCGAACTCACGCACCAGCCGACGCAGCGCCTCGTGTTCGTCGGACAGGCTGAAGTCCACGGTCGATTGGCTCCGGGCTCGGGGAGGCGGAGGCTACTCGGGCGACGCCGGATCGTTGCTCCTGCCGGAGGAGATCCTGACACCAGCGGCTCCTACGATCCGACTCATGGCTGACGACGAGCGCCGACTGGAGCGCCTCGAGGACATCCCCAACGTGGGTCCGGCGATCGCCGCCGTGTTGCGGCGCGTTGGAATCGACCACCCGAACGCCCTGGTCGGCCGCGACCCGTACGACCTGTACGACCGGCTCAACGACACGACCGGCACCCGCTACGACCCGTGCGTCCTGGACACCTTCACAGCCGCAGTGCGCTACGTGGATGGCGGTCCGAAGATGCCCTGGTGGGCGTTCACTGCCGAGCGAAAGAGAACGCTCGCCGAGCGGAGCTAGACCCTCGTGGGGACGGGCCGGCCCCCCGTCGCTATCGTCTCCGCCCCGTGACCCGCATTACCGCCCTCGTTGGCATCGTCACCATCTCGTTCTCGGCGATCTTCGTTCGCTTCGCCGAGGTCTCCCCCACCACCGCTGCGTTCTTTCGCGCCGCATATGCGATACCGGTGCTCATCGTTGCCACGCGTTTCGTCACCGACACGAGAACCCGCCGAGAGCGACTCCTCGCCTTCGCCGCCGGGGGGCTGCTGGCGATCGATCTGGTGCTGTGGCACACCGCCATCGACTACATCGGCGCCGGGCTGGCTACCGTCGTCGCCAACTCCCAGGTGCTCTGGGTGGGACTCCTCGCCTGGGTGATCCTCCGGGAGCGGCCGAGCGCCGTCGCTTTCGCCGTGGTCCCGGTGGTGCTGATCGGGGTCACCCTGATCGGGGGCGTCGGCAGCGGCGACGCCTACGGCGAGAACCCAAGCCTCGGAGCGCTCCTCGCCCTTGGCGCCGGCATCACCTATACCGGCTTTCTCCTGCTGCTGCGCAGTTCCAACAAGCGGTTGGCGCCGACCCCGGGGCCCCTCCTCGACGCCACCGCAGGGGCCGCGGTCGGAACCCTCCTCCTATCCCCTCTCGACTCCGGATTCTCATTCGCCTTCACCTGGCCGGCTCACGGGTGGCTGTTACTGCTCGGCACCCTCATCCAGGTGTTCGGCTGGCTCCTCATCACCAAGGCGCTTCCCCGCCTCCCGGCGCTCGACACCTCCGTGATGCTGTTGCTTCAACCGGCGCTGACCATCGTCTGGGCGAGGATCCTCTTCACCGAAGCCCTGGCGACCCTTCAGTGGGTGGGCGTGGGCCTGGTCATGGCGGGCATCCTTACTGCGTCGACACGGGGAACGGTTCGGGCTGTGCCCGCGGCTGAACCCGGGCCTCCGGTGCCTCCGTTGGGCTGACCGCCCGGAGCACCGTCGTGACCTCGCCGATGACAGGCATACCAGCGGCCGCGAGGAAGGACTCACCCCTGGCCACCGCCGCCTCGCTCGTCTCGGGCCACTCCCGTGCGGCGTGTCTCGTCCCCCGGTGACGAAAGGCGAGCACCCTCCCTGGCACACCGGGGGCAGCCCCGGCCACAAACGACGCCCAACCCGCTAGCTCGTCTTCAGAGTCATTGACCCCCTCGATGAGGAGGAGCCGTACCTCGGCGAGCAGGCCGCGAGCCGCCAACCATCGGATCGACCGATGAACCGCCCAGGGAGCAGACCCGGTGAGAGCGCGATGCAGGTCGGGTGACCAGGCCTTGAGGTCGACCATGGCTCCGTCGAGCACCGGGGCAAGTCGCTCCCACCCCGACTCGTCGAGCGTCCCGTTGGTGTCGACCAATGTGGTGAGGCCCCGAAGCCCGGGATCTGCCTTGATGGCTCCAAACAGGTCGACGAGGAAGTCGAGCTGAAGCGTCGCCTCGCCTCCCGAGACCGTGACGCCCGACAGGAAGGGGCGAAGTGAACGGACCTCGACGAGCACATCGTCGACGGCGCGCCATTCGCCAAAGGGCGGATCCGGGACGCTTTCGTAGCGCGGGATCGTCGTCGGGTTGTGACACCCGACGCAGTCGAAGTTGCACCCCTGAAGGAACAGGACGTATCGGTTCCCCGGTCCGTCGACCCCGCTGGAGCGCAGAGAGCTAGCGACGAGGCCGCGGGTTGAACTCATGAGTGATCACCCGTGGCGCCCGGTCGAGCAGCCCCCAATGCTCCACCGACTCGGCGCCGAGAACGGTGGAGGCGATTCGCGAGCCCTCGCGCTTCAGCCGTTCGATGTCCGACAGACGAACCATGTATCCGGTGACGCGCACCAGGTCGCAGCCTTCGACGTTGAAGGTCATCTCGCGCATACCGGCATCGAAGGCGCCACGGGTGACGTCGACGATCGCCTGCGGGTTGGCCCTCACCGAGCCGTCGACAGCGAAGATGTCGCTGACTCCGCTGGGGAACAGGCCGTGGTGTGGTGCCACCGCGAGCACGTGGTCGACCGTCTCCGGTTCGTGCCCGGTGGCGACTCGCGCTCCGGCAGTGACCCCGATGTCGTCGCTGATCCCCGACTGCGCATGGAGCAGGGCTCTATCGCCACGGCAATAGGGCATGTGCCGCTCACCCACCAGCGCGGCGAGTTCGGCGATCACCGACTCCGCCAGCTCATTGGCTTCGGCATCCCACCCGTATCTCACCTCGTCGCCGAGAAGCGCCTCGACCATCTCGGCGACGCCGAAGATCCCGAACATGGCGGTGAACCGATCGCGGTGCAGGAGTCCCTCGCGCACCAGGAACGAGTGGTCGTAGAAGCCCGACTCCTCGACGAGGAAGCGGATCCGAGCCTCCATCACCTCGAAAGTGAGGGCAACGTGGTCGGCGAGAGTGCTGCTCAGGTAGGACGCCGGATCCCCCTTATGGCGCCGCGCGCTCACGGCAAGGTTCAGCCGAACCAGGGTGTGCGATCCACCACCTAGCGGAAGCGTGTTGTAGCAGGACACGACCCCGTACCCCTCGGGAAAGTCGGCCGAGATCATGGGGTGGTTGGCGATATGAGGCTTGTTGACGGCACAGATGGAGGCGGCCACCAGATCCAGCAGGCTGTCCGGGGTGACGGCAGGGTCGTACTTGAAGGTGAGGTTCGGGACCACCTGCGCCAGGGCGGCGTCGACCCGGAGCACCGAGCGGGCGATCCGGCTGTCCGTCGGGCCGATGTTGGCGTGGGCGAAGCCGTCCGGGATCGTGCGATCGAGGAAGCGCCAGAACCGCGTGATCACCTCGTCGAGATTGGCGTCGGTGCGATCGTCGAGGTATGGCAGGAGCAGTGTGTCGAGGTCACCGAAGTACACCGGGTACGAGGTGATGGAGGGAACGTTGTGATAGAGGATCTGAAGGTTGGTGATGGCATCTTCGAAGTCAGCCGCAGGCGCCAGCTCGAGGTAGTCGCTCCCGTTACGAAGGGCCACCGCGTAGTCGGGAAGCAGATACCGGGGCCGGTACGGGGCATGGCCCTCGGCGAGGTCACACACGAGCCCGGACGCCAGGGCATGTTCTGCCGCTGCCGACAGCTTGGGATAGGGCATCAGGTCCTCGGCGAGGAGCGCGAGCTGGTGCAACCGCTGGCGGTAGGACAGCGCGGGCGCGGTGATCAGATCGCGGCTGCGAGCAGCGAAGTCGTCGACATCGTGCATCGGCCCCACCTCGAGAGTTCGGCTTCCCTCAGACTCACCGGTCGCCGACGCCGCGGATAGGGTCGAAAGTCCCGGGGTGGGTCAGCCCGAGCGGGTCATCAGTCAAATCGCCCCGTCGGGGCGCGCGAAAAAACCTTCCGCTCTGCTCGGCATGGCACCGACCCATCCGCGTATTGTGGAATGCGGGAAGACACCTCTACCAAGGAGGAAGTTGGGGATGACTACGGGGAGACTCGAGTTGAACTACGGCCTCGACGATGTACCGAGGCCATTTGTCAAGGCTCTTGGCCTGGGCACACAGCATGTTCTGACGATGTTCGGGGCCACGGTGTTGGTCCCGCTTCTGTTGGGACCCGCGATGGGCTTCGACCGGGGCCAGATCGCCATCCTGGTGAGTTCGGTATTCATCTGCTCTGGAATCGCAACGTTCCTGCAGGTGAAGATCGGCTCCCGGCTGCCGATCATCCAGGGCGTTTCGTTTGCCTTCCTGGCGGCGTTCTTCGCCATCATCGCCGCGCACCCGGGTGAGGACGCCATGCGGTACATCGCCGGCGCCGTGATCCTCGGTGCGGTTTTGGAGATCGTGCTCGGCTACGGCGGCCTGTTCGGCAGGCTGCGCAAGTATGTGACTCCGGTGACGATCGCGCCGGTGATAGCCCTGATCGGACTCTCACTGTTCGGTGCGGCTGCGGCCACGGCGTCGTCACACTGGGGCATGTCGTTCCTGATGCTGGCGCTCGTGTTCGTGTTCTCGCTGGTGCTGTCGAAGAAGTACCGCTTCTTCTCGTTGTTCCCGATCCTGCTCGCCATCGTGGCGACCTACGTGATTGCGTGGATCCTGACGCAGGTCGGGGTGTTCGGTGACGGGAATCCGGCAGCGGTTTCGTTCGCCGGCATGGGCGACGCACCGTGGGTCCGTGGGGTGACGGTCGGCGACGGCGGCATCCTGTTCCCATGGGGAACGCCGCTGTTCGATCTCGGATTCTTCGTGGCGATCATGGCCGCATATCTGGCGTCGATGATCGAGTCGTTCGGTGACTACCACGCGATCTCCCGGATCGCGACCGGTCGGGACCCGAGCCCAGAAACGATCAACCGGGGCATCGGTGCGGAGGGGCTCGGCTGCATGGCGACCGGCCTCTTCGGCGGATTCGCCTCGACGTCGTACTCCGAGAACATCGGCCTGGTGGGCCTCACCAAGGTAGCCAGCCGCTACGTGGTGCTGCTCGGCGCCGGGATGCTGGTGGTGCTGGGTCTGCTGGCGAAGTTCGGTGCGGTGGTGGCGACCATCCCCACGCCGGTCGTTGGCGGCGCCTACCTGGCGCTGTTCGGGCTGATTGCTGCGGTCGGTTTGTCGCTCTTGAGGCGCGTCGACCTGGACTCGCAACGCAACCTGATGATCATCGGATTCATCCTGTTCGCCGGCTTCGTGTTCCCGGCTTACTTCGGCAGCGCTGCCGCCGCCGACTTCGACATGTGGGGCATCGAGTGGCTGACCGACATCGTCCGCTCGATCGGCTCGTCGGGCATGGCCACGGCAGCCGTGTTCGGCCTGCTGCTGGACAACCTGATCCCAGGCACCCTGGAGGAGCGCGGAGCGCTCGGAGACGAATACACGGCGCCAATCACGACGCCAACCCCGGGCGGATACACGACGCCAACCACGTGAGGTGAGTCGTCGGGTAGAGGGGCGGGACTTCGGTCCCGCCCCTCACTCGCGCTCAGGGTCAGACGATCGTCGGGAAGTGGGCCGACGGGTCCCTGAAGAACCGCGAGCGAGGCATTGCCTCATCGGCGCCAAGCGTCCGGGCGCGGACCATGGCGATGTCGTCGACGTGCGGCCCGAAGGCGACCACCCGGCCCGCCTGCTTCGAGGCGCTCCGTACCGCCTCGTCGGCGTCGGGATGCTCCAGATCCACGAAAACGACCACGGCATGCTCGGGAAGGGCGTCGACACGACGAACCGTCGCCACCCGGTATCCACGACTCGCCCCTGCCGCCTCCACCTTGCTGCCGTCCATGAGGTTCCTGGTGACGAGCACGGCGAGCGGACGCATCCGGGCCGCCTTGTTCGCCCCCCACTCCAGGTGCGCCCGCCAGGCATCCTCCCCCAGTGCCTGTGACGACGCCGGCGCCAGGTCATAGAGATCACCGGGCAGCGCCGACTCACTGACCGGGTCGCGAGACACCGGCGGCACTCCGGCGGCCTCCAGGGCGTCCGTCGGGAACCGCATCGCCTCCTGGAACAGTTCCAACGGCGACCGCCGCTGTTCGGCTGCCGGTAGGTCGAGGAGTTCGGACAGTGCAGCATCGAGCCAGCCTGACCCTTCGGCGATCGCCTCGGCCACCGGCGGGAAGCCCCGATCGCCGAGCCTCGACTCGACATACGGCCGGTAGGCGGCAACAAGGGCCGCGTGCAGCCTCGCGTTGGGTGCATCGGTCATCGAGTGGCAGGCTAGGCAACGCGCGGACCTTCGGCCCTGGCCGGACCAACCGCAGCCTCGTAGGTTCTACGACATCCGGCAAACGGAGGGCACGGACCATGGACACCTCGCGCCACACGGGCAGGACCGCCATCGTCACCGGTGCATCCTCGGGCATCGGCCGGGCCACGATGTTTCGTCTCGCCGCCGAAGGAGCCCGGGTGATCGGTTGCGATGTCAACGACGACACCATCGAAGAGACCCGCGCCGCACTCACCGAGGCAGGCATCGATGGAACCTTGCTCAAGGCCGACGTCACCGATCAGGCAGACGTCGACCGGATCATCGCCGAAGCCGGTGACCACATCGACATCCTGGCGAACGTCGCCGGGATCATGGATCACTTCCTGCCTCTCGACGAGGTCGACGACGCCACCTGGGACCGCGTGCTCGCGGTCAACCTGACGGGCGTGATGCGGCTCAGCCGTGCCGTGCTGCCGCTGATGAAGGTAGCAGGAGGTGGCGCCATCGTCACCGTCGGTTCCAAGGCGTCGCTCGGCGCCGGAGCATCCGGCGTCGCCTACACCTCCTCGAAGCATGGGGTAGTGGGGCTCATCAGGCACATCGCCTTCTTCTACGCCGCCGACGGCATCCGGTCCAACGGTGTGCTGCCCGGCCCGGTGGACACCGGCATTGGCTCGAGTGCGGCACCAAAGAGCGACTGGGCGATGCAATCGGCGATGCGAACGATGGCGACGATGCCCCAGGTACCGGCCCAGCCGGACGAGGTGGCGGCACTCATCTCCTGGCTCGCCTCCGATGAAGCTTCCTACGTCAACGGCGCGCTGGTGACCGTAGACAACGGCTGGTCTGCGGCCTGAGTCTGGCCCGTTCCCGAGGACACGGTGCTTGCTCAGGAACGGTGCCACCTCCGTTTCCTGTCTCTGTGACCGCCACTCCCGTAGACGACCCCGTGCTCATTGACGACTGGCATCTGGTGGCGGCGAGCAGCGAATTGGTCGACGGGGTACAACCGCCGCAAGGCTTCGGCACGTCGTAGGCGGATTGGCACACGGGCGAGTGCGCCGTACAATCACCTGACACAGCGCGGGGTGGAGCAGTCTGGTAGCTCGTCGGGCTCATAACCCGAAGGTCGCGGGTTCAAATCCCGCCCCCG
>JBBDWO010000015.1 GCA_040902765.1 Acidimicrobiia bacterium
CTACGAGGGCTTCGCGACGCGTCTGGCCTCCCCCTCCGTCATCGGCCTTCGGCCGCTGCACCTCCCCCTAGAGGGGAGGGGAGTCATACCGGGCCGGCCTCCATCCGCGCGCTCTCCAGGTACCTACTCGCTACTCGCTACTCGTCCCTCCTTCGGCTTCCCCGGAAAGAAGGCGTTGGTCCGCCGTACGTACTCGGCATACCCGGGCCTGCGGCTGCCGATGTCCTTTTCCAGGAGGCTCACCCCGCTCACCCGCAACAGCAGGAACGACATCAGCAGGGGACCGACGACGGTCCACCGCGTCGAGGCGGTCAGCGCCACCAGGTAGATGCCCCACCAGACACAGAAGTCGCCGAAGTAGTTGGGATGGCGCGTGTAGCGCCACAGGCCTCGGTCCATCACGTTGCCGCGGTTCGCCGGGTCCCCCTTGAAGCGGGCGAGTTGGAGGTCGCCGATGGTCTCGAAGGAGACTCCCACAGCCCACAGGGCGAGGCCGACGGAGCCGGCGACACCGAGCGCGCCGCCGGTGAACATTCCCGCCTGTACCGGCAGCGACACGATGAGCATAAGGATCGCCTGGAGCAGGAACACCGTGGCCAGGTTGACGAGAGGGAACCGATGCCCCCAGCGTTTGCGCATCGCCCGGTATCGGAAGTCTTCACCTTTGCCGCTGTTGCGCCAGGTGAGGTAGCCGGCGAGCCGTAGGCCCCAGGTCGTCACCAGGACGAGGAGCAGGAGCCGTCGGCCGCCACCATGACCAGTGAGGAACAGCCACGCCACCCAGGCGATGACCACGAACCCGCAACCCCAGAACAGATCGATGATGGAGGCGTTGCGCAGTCGCAGGCTTACCAGCCACAGGAGCACCACGCTGGCGACGATGACGATCGCGGTGACCACCAGGAGGCCACCGAGCGTCTCGACGGTCACGAACAGGTGAACGCACGCTCCTCGGCGGCGGCGGCGATGCGGTGTGCCATTCGCGGGAACACGACCTTGTGCCCCGGGAGCATGCCGTACCAGTACAACCTCCCGAGGACTCCGCGGGGCCGGAACCAGGCGATCTGGATCAGGTCGCTCCCATGGCCGGTCGGCTCGACGTGCCACTCCAGCCAGGCGTCGCCGGGGAGGCGCATCTCGGCCCTCAGCCGGAGGCGCTCACCGGGTACGAGGTCCTCCACCCTCCAGAAGTCGATCGCTTCTCCCGGGCGAACCTCGGTTGGATGCATGCGCCCCCGCCGGATGCCCACCCCACCGACGAGCTGATCGAGCAGGCCGCGGATCTGCCAGGCCCAGTCGAGTCCGTAGTAGCCGGTGCTTCCGCCGATACGGCTGAACGCCCAGAACAGGTGCTCGCCGGCGGTGTCGGTGGGCACGACCTGGCGGTCCATGTACATGGTGCCGCCACTCCACGCCGGATCGGTCGGTGCGGGTGCCGCAGGGGAAGCGCCCGCGTCGCTCCATCGGGTGATCACCCCGCCGGGCAGACGGGCGAGGGCCCTGCGGATGGCGGCGCGATAGGGGGTGCGGCCGAGCACGGCGGTGGTGCCATCGGAGACGACCGCGTCGGTGCGGACGCTCTCAACGAGCGGCCGCGCCATGGAGGTGGGGAGGGGCGTCACCAGGCCGACCCACAGTGACGACAGACGGGGTGTCAGCAGGGGAACCGGGATCACCAGGCGGCGCCGGAGTCCCGCCTCCTCGGCATAGATCCGCATCATGTCGCGGTAGCTGAGGACTTCCGGACCGCCGACTTCGACGACCCGGGAAGCGCCGTTCTCGTCCAGGGCACCGACCAGCGCGTCGAGCACGTCGGCGATCGCCACCGGCTGGCACCGGGTTCGCACCCACCGCGGCGTGACCATCACGGGGAGCACGTCGGTCAGGTAACGGATCATCTCGAACGACAGCGAGCCCGAGCCGATGATCACGCCGGCCCGCAGTTCCGTCACCGGGGTGGCACCGGAAGCAAGGATCCGACCCACCTCGTGGCGGCTGCGCATGTGGGGCGACCGCTGCGGATCCCTCGCCAAGCCACCGAGGTACACCACCCGACCCAGGCCGGTCTCGTCTGCCGCCTGGCGAAAGTTATCGGCGCCGGTGCGATCCGTGTCGGCGAAATCGCCCGACGAACCCATGGAATGAACGAGGTAGTAGGCGACGTCACAGCCGGCAGCCGCCTCCTTGAGGGAGGTCGGGTCGCTGACGTCGCCCTTGACGATCTCGACCCGGTCTCGCCACGGCTGGAGCGACAGCTTCGCCGGACGACGCGCCAGACAGCGCACCTCGTGCCCTTCGGCCAGGAGCCGCGGCACGAGGCGTCCGCCGACGTATCCGGTGGCTCCGACAACCAGCACTCGCATGGCGCGCGAGAGTAGGCGCGGTCCCGTGGCTACGCCGGGGCCGGATGGAGGAGCCCGCGGCCCGTCGTCGCTAGCCTGCGGGTTCAGATGCCGCTCTCCATCGAGGTCAACGAGATAGAGCCCGGCAGGCTCGCCGAGTGGAACGACTTCGTGGCTGAACTGCTGGGTCCGCGACGCATCGAGTGGGCCGAGTCACACCGCCGGCGCGGCATCCGACGGGTGGTCATCTCCACGGTCAGTGGCGACGGTCCCCCTCTGGCGGTGGTCCTCGTCGATGCCGCCGATCGCAGGCTCGCCGCCGACGGCCTCAAGCGGTCAGGGGAGCCCTTTGACGTATGGCTTCGCGAGCGTCTCACCGACCTGCTGGGGCGGGCCGTCGACGCCGCTCTGCTCGCCGACACCGCACCCCGTCGTGGGCCATGGCCGGGATTGCGCAGACCAGGAGGTCGTCCTTGAAGCGGACCGTCGTTGTCGTCCTCACCTTGTGTCTGCTCGTTGCCGCCTGCGGTGACGACGGTGGTGACGGGTCGACGACCACCGCGGAGTCGACGACCACCACGTTCCCGCCGTATCCGGACGGATTCGTTGTCGAATACATGGAGGGATGCACACAGGAGGGCTCGGAGGTGTTCTGCCGGTGCAGCATCGACGAGTTCCAGCAGCGCATGAGTCTCACAGACTTCCTCTCACTGGAGGAGGAGCTGCTGGCGCATCCGATCTCCAGCGAGGTCATCCGGATCTGCCTCCTCGCTGAGGAAGCCGTCGGCACGACCACCACAACGACGACGGTGCCCGACTTCCAGTCGATCGGGAACATGGACGAGCTGATCGATCTCACCGTCGCCGATCTCGAGGTGTTCTGGGGCTTGGAGCTCCCCCGGGTTTGGGGCCTGGAGTTGGAGCCGGTGGCGACACACGCTCCGTACTTCGTGTCGCTTGGTGAGCGCCCGGAGTGTTTCGGTCCGATTCAGAACTACGAGTACAACGCCTTCTACTGCCCGGAGGACGACTCGATTCGCTGGGACGTTGAGAACCTCATGGGACCCCTGTTCGAGGGGTATGGGGACTTCGCCGTCGCCCTGGTGATGGCGCACGAATGGGCGCACGCCATCCAGAACCGCTACGGATTCGACTGGTTCGCCCACGACGACATCGTGTCCGAACTCCAGGCCGACTGTCTGGCCGGTGCCTGGACCCAATGGCTCGACGACGAGCGGTCGGAGCTGCTACGGCTCGAACCCGGCGACCTCGAGGAGGGCATGTCCGCCTTCTTGCTCATCGGCGACGAGTTGGGAACGGTGCCGACGGGCCCGAACGCTCACGGGACCTCGTTCGAGCGGCTCAACTCCTTCTTCGACGGCTTCCAGGGTGGCGTCGACGCCTGTGCCACTTACGAAGCGGAGTACCCGTTGATGATCTCGTGGAACCTGGTGCACGACACCCTCGACCTCCCCTACGAAGTTGCCGCCGAGGTGCTCATCGATGCTCTCGAGATCTTCTGGTCGATCGTCTACCCGGAGACTTTCGGCGAGCCGTGGGTGCCGGTGAGCGAGGTGATCGCGTACTTCCCCAGTACCGGATCGCTGCCGGCGTGCGGTGGCGTCGATCTGAGCCAGGACTTCTACCAGGACAACATCTTCTACTGCCCGAGCGACGACTCCGTGGCCTGGGACGAGGAGAACCTGTTCCCGACCCTCTACTCCGAGATCGGCGACTTCGCCCTCGGGCTGCTCCTCGGCATGCAGTGGTCCCAGGCGGTGCAGACCCGTGCCGGGCTCGAGACTTCGGGTGTGGCCGCCGAGTTGCAGGCAGACTGTTTCGTGGGTGTCTGGACGGCAGCCCTCACCTTCGATGACAACCCGATGGAGGTCTGGCTGTCGACCGGTGATCTCGAAGAGGGGATCTCGGCCTTCCTGCTCTTCTCCGACCCGGAGACCGGGGCGTCCGCATTCCAGCGCTTCGAAGCCTTCAAGACGGGCCCGCTCGACGGCATCGACGCCTGTGTCTAGCGAGCCGCGCAGCGGCCCGCAGCTACCGGCTACCAGCCAGACTTGGTAGCTGGTAGCCGGTAGCTGGTAGCTGGTCGCTCTGCTCTTGCGTTGAGCGTTAAGCGTTAAGCGTGCTCTCTCGGTAGCCTTCTCGCAATGTCCTTCTCCCGTCCGCTGTACCGGTTTTACGAGGATCGTCTGGTGCGGTCGCTGCCTCAGGATCGGATGCCGCACCACATCGGCGTGATCCTCGATGGGCATCGACGCTTCGCCAGACGCTCGGGACGCGAATACGCCGATGCGTACCGCGCCGGGATGGACAAGTTCGTCGAGATGCTCGGATGGTGCGGGGAGCTGCGGATCCCGGTGCTGTCGGCGTGGCTGCTCTCACAGGAGAACCTGGAGCGCCCCGATGCCGAGCTCGCCCCCTACTACCGGGTGCTCGGCGAACTGCTCGACCGGCTCCCCGACGAGGTACCCGGCCTGGAGTACGACGTGATCGGCAGCCTTCACCTGCTGCCCGACCAGTTGCAGAGGGCCGCACGGGACCTGGTGCAGCGGTCGTCGCCAGGTGGGCACCGGCTCAACATCGGTCTGGCCTATGGCGGTCGCCAGGAGATCGTCGACGCGGTGCGTGACCTCGTGGCCAAGCTCGCTGCCGACGGGGTCGCCGCCGATCAGATCCCCGCTGCCATCGACTCGGCGAGCATCGCCTCGCACCTGTACACGGCCGACCTCCCGGATCCGGACCTCGTCATCCGGACCAGCGGGGAGTCGCGGCTGTCCGGCTTCCTACTCTGGCAGGCGGCATACGCCGAGTACTCCTTCGTCGACGTCTACTGGCCGGGCTTCCGGCGGGTGGACTTCCTACGGGCCATCCGCGACTACACCCTCCGGCAGCGACGCTTCGGTCGATGAACGCTCAACGCTGAACGCTCAACGCCAGACTCGGATCGGCCTCTTGCGTTGAGCGTTGAGCGTGGAGCGTTGAGTACTCTGCGCTCATGCCCATCGTCGTCACCCGATCGCCGCTGCGTCTGCTGGTCTACGTCCTGTTGTCCATCCCTGCGGTGATGCTGGCGGTCGACATGAACCTGTCTCATCGCTTTTTCCCTCTGCCCGAGGGGAACGAAGTGGTGACCGGCTCGAGCATCGCGCCCGATGGAGAGATCCACTACCGCACCGGGCGCCAGCTCACCGCGCAGGGGGCAGCGCAGCAGCGCCGGGCTTTCGCCGCCGGAGCGGTGCTGCTCGTCGGTGGTCTCGGCGCCATGGGCTGGGCGATGCGAGAGTTGCTCTGGCCGAAGGTGCTCCTCCGTGCGGACGCTGCCCAGCTGACCCTGCGCATCGGTGGTCGGGGGGAACCGGTGTCGTCCTTCCCGTGGCTGGCGATTTCCGACCTCCGATCGGGGGTCATCGACGACGATGGCGAGGACGTGCCGGTCCTGTCGGTCAGGTTCTCCGACGACGTGATGATGCCTCACGACCCGGCGGGCGCGACGGTGGAGGACCGGTGGGTTCACCTGTTCAGTGAGGACTGGTCCCCACCGGCGCATGAGCTCGTTCCGCTGCTGGAGCACATGCGGCGCGTATCGGCGCCGGCCCACGACGACTCCTGATGCTCCTCGGCGCACACGTCCGCAACGACGATCCGCTCGAAGCCGCGGCGGCGCGGGGCGCCGACGCCATCCAGATGTTCCTGTCGGATCCGCAGTCGTGGAAGCCGCCTCTGCCCCGGGCCGATGCCGCGGCGTTGCGGGCCGCGGGTATCCCGATCTACGTTCACTCGCCGTACCTGGTCAACGTCGGTTCACCGAACAACAGGATCAGGATCCCCAGTCGCAAGATCATCGCCGACACCGTGGCCGCGGCAGCCGAGATTGGGGCGCTCGGCGTGGTGGTCCACGGTGGTCACGCGGGGGACGACGAGGATGTCACGGTCGGCCTGGAGCGGTGGCGCAAGGCACTGGAGGCGGTCGACCTGACCGTGCCGGTGCTCATCGAGAACACCGCCGGCGGCGAGAAGGCGATCGTGCGCCAGATCGATGCCTATGCCCGGCTCTGGGACGAGATCGGCGACTTCAACGTGGGGGTGTGTCTCGACACCTGTCACGCCTGGGCCTCGGGCGAGGACCTGACGACCGTGGTGGAGAGACTCGTGGCCGCGGTGGGGCGAATCGACCTGGTGCACGGCAACGACTCGAGGGATCCGGCCGGTTCATGGCGCGACCGTCACGCCAACCTGGGCGATGGCGAGATCCCGGAGGAACTGTTGCTCGGGGTGATCCGGGCCGCCAGCGCGACCACGATCGTCGAAACCCCGGGCGGCGACGACGAGCACGCCGCAGACATCGTGTGGCTCAGAGCCAGGCTCTGAGCCAGTCTCCAGTTGCCAGTCCCCAGTCACCAGCCCGAGGAGGCGGCTCGATCCTGCTGGTAGCTGGTAGCTGGTAGCCGGATTCAGGCCAGATAGGTCTCGTACTCGGCCGCCGTCGGGTCCTCGCCGCGGGCGAAGGCGTCGACGTGGTCGTGAGCATCGGCGTCGCGGAACTGCACCGGCGGGCTCTTCATGAAGTACGACGAGGCCGCCAGCAGAGGTCCACCGATGCCCCGGTCCAGCGCCAGCTTGGCGCAGCGGACCGCGTCGATGACGACACCGGCCGAGTTGGGGGAGTCCCACACCTCGAGCTTGAGTTCGGCGTTGAGTGGCACGTCGCCGAACGCCTTGCCCTCGATGCGGATGTATGCCCACTTGCGGTCGGTGAGCCACGGCACGTGGTCCGACGGGCCGATGTGGATGTCGCCTTCGTCGAGGGCGCCATCCAGCTGCGACAACACCGCCTGTGTCTTGGAGATCTTCTTCGACTCGAGACGCTCGCGCTCCAGCATGTTCTTGAAGTCCATGTTGCCGCCGACGTTGAGTTGGCTGGTCCGCTCCACCATGACGCCGCGGTCCTCGAAGAGGCGAGCGAGCGTGCGGTGGACGATGGTGGCACCGACCTGCGACTTGATGTCGTCGCCGATGATCGGCACCCCCGCCTCGTGGAATCGGCGAGCCCAGGTCGGGTCGGAGGCGATGAACACCGGGATGCAGTTCACGAAGCCGACGCCCGCCTCGAGGGCGGCTTCGGCGTAGAACCGAAGCGCCTGTTCGGATCCGACCGGCAGGTAGGCGACGAGGACGTCGGCCTTCGACTCGCGCAGTGCGGCGACCACGTCGACCGGCTCTTCCGAGGACTCCTCGATCGTCATCCGGTAGTACTTGCCGAGCCCGTCCAGGGTCGGGCCGCGCTGCACCATGACCCCGATCTCGGGCACGTCGCAGAACCGGTAGGTGTCGTTGACGCCGGCCCACATCGCCTTGGTCAACTCCTGGCCGACCTTGGCGGCGTCAACGTCGAAGGCGGCGACGAATTCGATGTCACGGATGTGATATCCGCCGAGATCGACGTGCATCAGGCCGGGCACCGTGCTGGTGGGGTCGGCGTCGGCGTAATAGCTCACGCCCTGGATGAGAGAGTTGGCGCAGTTGCCGACACCGGCGATGGCCACTCGAACCTGTCCCATGGTGGGTCCTCCTCGTTCCTTCAGCCCTGTTTCCCGGGACCGTCGGTCCCGGCGTGCTCCGTGGCGGGCATGGCCCGCTCCGTTTCGATGAGGTCGTCGAGCCATGCGACGTCCGCCTCTGCCGCCAGCACCCGCTGTTCCATCAGCGACTGGGTGTAGCGATCCATGCGGTCGGCCGTCGTTCGTAGTGAACGCCGGGCGGTCGCGATGCGCTCTCGAAGCACGGTCTTGCGCCGTTCCAGGAATCCGATCCGAGACCGGGGCTCCATGTAGCGAAAGAATGCCAGCCGCACATGGAATGCGGTGGTGTTCTCCACTTCGGAGGCCTCGTCCTCGAGGATCTGCTGGAAGTGCTCCTTGCCCTCTGCGGTGATCAGGTATTCCTTGCGCCGGCCCGCGCCGGGGCTGACCTCGATTAGGGAGGCCTTCTCCAGGCGCCGTAGCGCCGGATAGACCGACCCGAACGAGATCCGCCAGAAGCCGAGATCCACGAGACGCTGTTTGAGTTCGTACCCGTGCATCGGCCCTTCGCGAAGGAATCCGAGGATCGCCATGTCAAGCATGTGACTCCCGTTATATCGGATCGATATATCGGGTGTCAAATTGAGCTGTGGAGAAGATTTCGCGATCTGGCGACTCGCCCTGCGCGGCTTGCCTGTGAATACCCAGCAACGACGGGTGTTCGGGTGCTGGTTTACCGGGTCTTGCCTACGGAGAGCGGCCACCAGTGCCACTGCGAAGACGCCCGCCTACACCTACGACCTGGCTGGACGTCTCATGTCGACCACCGATCCGGGCCGTGGGGCCACCACCCACGCCTATGACGGTGCCGGCCGGGTGACTCGCCGTACCGACGCTCGTGGCACCGCGGTGCACCTCATCCGTGACGCTTCGTCTAGGAGCGGTTGGGCTCGACCTCGGGCCCCATCGTCGCCGCTTACACCTACACCGAGCGACGATCGGGGCTCAGGCGTGATGACACTAGCGAACGACGATTCGAGCCTCTTCGAGCAGTCTCCCGTGCTCATCGAGGGCTTCAAGGGTAACGGTGTCGTCGATCGACAGCGGCACCAGGAGCATCACATGTAGGGCGGAGGGCGACTGCTCTGCAACAGGGATGCCATTGACCGCGACGGTGGCTCTCGCAGTTGCCTCAGGCAAGGGACCCCAGACGATGTAGTCGGGTGTCTTGCGCTGTGATTCGGCGGGGTTGCCCTCGCGGAAGACGCCGATTCCTGGCGAGGCCGGCCTGGCACACCCGATAAGCCCGCCAGCCGGACTGCCAGTATCCCAGGCGATATAGCACAGGTCCCATTGCGTGGTGTTGGGATTGAGTGCCTCAAAGACAGCAAGTTGAAGGGTTGAGCCAGCGACCCGCCCAGCGATCACGGTGATACGTGGATCGCCAAGTTCAGTGGGAATCCGGCTGATCGGTACGTGTTTGATCGGGGGTTCCCAACTTTGCTCCACCGACGCTCGAGGCTCGGACGCACGAATGGGAACGGCGATGAGCGGAGGTGGCTCCGAACCGCTCCTCACACGGAGGCTCACACCGCTGCCAGCAAGGGATATATACACCGGCGAGCCACCTGCCGGTTGCTCGGTACCCCGATTCACGTCGGTGCCTCCTCGGACCTGCGCATCACAGCCTGCCGCCAAAGGCAAGCACAGGAGGAGCCACTGTAGACCTCGCGTGGGGTGGCTCCTCCTGTTCACCGCTGTCTCGGTTCGAATCGGCTAGTTCAAGTCGCTCGCACCCGCGGTTGCTGTGTACTGCTGGCCATTTCTCCACCCGTTGACAACCGACGTGTATAGCCCGCTCCCACAAGTTCCCCCGACATCGGGTCGCGTGCAATAGGTCGTGCCATAGCAAGTGCCCGTCCCATTGCTGAAGAAGAGCGCGCCGTTGCGGTACACCTTGTGGTCGATCGTGATCGTTCCTGTGTACCAGCTGTTCGTCAGCGCCTTCGCGCTCCAGACACCGAGTCCCGCAAACATCTCAGTCCATGCACAGCCTGACTCGGGCGAGGGGGTGCAGTCATAGCCAGTCGCGGCTTGTGCTGGCGCCGTCGGGGTGAGAGTAAGCGTCAGGCCGATTAGGAGACCGAGCAACGCGAGTCGTCCTCGGATCGATTGATCCATCATGAGCATCCCTTTCTGTGTGATCAACATGCACGACCAATCTCTCACCTGATCCGAGGCATGTGTTGGTCAACCGTCGGCAGCGGCTTGCCAGGTTTGGTGGCGTAGAGCTGCCATCTCATCGCTGATAGACCAGGCATTCGCTTGCGGCGTGTGCCTAGATGATGACGTCTATTCAATGGCTCCCATCTGTGCCGCCCGAAGAATGGCTTGCGCCCGAGTAGTCACTCTGAGCTTCGATTTGAGGTCGTGGAGTCGACGGCCCAGGGTTCTCTCGCTCCAGCCGAACTGACGGGCGAGTTTCGCAATCGTGGCACCGTTGGCGAGTTCATTGAGCAAAGATGCTTCAGGTGGTGTGAGGGAACCCCGGTTGAGGGGGCTTGTGTGCACCTTCACGGCTAGCTCCTGCACCACTTCAGTGGCCAGCAGCGCCTCTCCTCTGACGGCTGCTTCGACAACCGAACGAACCCAAGCTGCTGAGCCATTGAGATGAACGACGCCGCTACAGCCAGCGGTGAACCCTCGCGCGACGTGATGAGTGTCCAGTTCCTGTGCCAGCAGCACTACCACGACATCAGGCCATCCTGTGAAGCTCGCGAGATCGTCCCATGTGATGTCGCCACCCATCATCACCAAGACGACCCTCCGCCCTGGCCTCGCTATCCATGATGCTGGATCTTCGGGGGTTTCGAGGACGAAACGGTCCTGGTCCAGCGACGCAAACAGGCCCTGCCGGTATAAGGTGGGAGCCCCCACGACGGCCAACGGAAGCGGCTCGTGCTCTCGGGACGCACCTGTGGCCACTCGTTGGTAGACCTTCCTGTCTGTACGCCCCGTCCAAGTATACCCAATTGTCGTTCTTAAGCGCCTGTCGGATTGGGGCATGGAGGTGATATGCCGTAGCTGTCGCAAGATCGGTTACTTGAGCCCCCACGCAACCCCGATCGGCGGGGATCCGTTCCGGCACAAGAGTGCCCCTGAAGTCTGGCGGTTCAGATTCGGGGGGATCGAACGGGGCTGAGGACGGCATTCGACGGCTCTGGTGGAGGTCTGGGCAAGGCTGGGGTTGGGGTTTAGACGGGCATCGGCGTGATCTCTGCCACCGACAGTCGGGCGCAGCATCGGTTGCGGCGACTAGTACCGCCCGTCGAGCTTCGTGTGGTCCCAGGAGGCGATCCGTCGGGGTTCCACGACGACCGCGGTGTTTTTTGGGGCGAAACGGCCGAAGGCGGCTTCGAGTGCGTCGTCGTCGAGGTCGACCGGGTCCGGCCCGACCATCGGGTACTTCGCCGCCAGGCGCCGGTAGGACTCGAGCACGAAGGCAGGATCGTCGGCACCGTCCACCAGGCGGGCCCGCCCCTCGATCATCACACCCTTGAGTTCGGCGTATGCCAGACCGCTCTCGACCAGGACGGTGAGGCGGGGGTTTCGCTGCAGGTTCACGATCTTCTGGGACCTGGTGAACGAGCGGAACACGATCCGGCCCTCGTCGTCGACGAAGAACCACATCGGTGTCACGTGAGGCGCCCCCCGCGGTCCGAGAGTGGAGACGATCAGCGTCTCGCCCACCGCCAGGTAGGTGGCCCGCTCGTCGTCGGTCATGGTGATGTCGACGCGTGCCATAGCCCCATGCTCTCTTGCCGATTTCCCGGTCGCCAGTCTGCAATACCAGGCACCAATCACCAAGTACCGAACCGTTGACATCAATTAGCATCGCCTGAAGTTCGAAGTTGGGGGGTTCACGTGCTTCGCCACCAGAGGGCAGGCTCCTTGGTGATGGTTCTCGTGCTGGCCGCATGCGCTGGGAACGCATCCCCCTCGACATCGACCGCCCCGACGACCACTCACCCACCATCGACCACGGGTGTGACGTCGACGACCCGTCCGGTGCCGAGCACCCTGGAAGTCCGTCTGACGTCGGGGGACTACTCGGATGTCCTTGTCTTTGAGGACGGCGTTGTGACCTATCGCGGTTCCTTGCCGGACTTTGAGCGGACGGCGGAAGTGACACCTTCCGCGGTTTTGGCGCTGGCGGCGTGGACAGAGCAGGTCGCCGAATCGTCTCTGGACGGTGTGTTCAACGATGGACGGGGGCTTGGTGAGTCGCCCTTCTGGGAGTATGCCTTCGGAGACGGTGGGGAGTCTTTCGAGGTCGCGTTCTCGTGGCTGGTCGGCGATGAACTGCGCGCGCTGAAGCCCCTGGTCGAGTGGGTGACCTCGGTCAGGGTCGCCATGGTTCGGTGTGCTCCGCATGGTGATCTGATCGAGCGGCGGGGCTGTGAGACATTGCTCCCATCCCCCGCAGATCAGGCGTCGATGACCATCAGCAGTGTCATCCCTGGCGCCCCGGGGCCGGGCGGCGACACGGCGGGCACATGGCGACGTCCCGAAGCCGTCGACGCCGACCTTGCTGAAAGAGTCCGACACGCACTGGATCCCGTACTCCGTTCCGACAGTTTCACCGGTGAGGTGACCGCGAGCGTGGTGGCGCTCCGAGAGGACGGTGGCTTCTACGCCACGGCGGAGGACACACGGTACGAGCGGATCTGCATCGTTCGGTGGACGCCTGAGAGGGTGTTGTCCAACTGCCAACGCATCATCGGCAATGTCGTCTGGGCCCCTGGCACTTTCGATGAGGGGAGTCTGGAACTGGTGCTGCGACCGGGGGAGCGCTTCAGGAGCGCGGCCTCGGTGCGCTACCACCAGACGCTCACCATCGACGAACCCCGAGACGAGCCCGGCGTCTTGGCGGGGGGTGTGGGCCTCTTCGTCATCCCCGACCCGCCCCCGTGGTCCATATGGGTGACCGTGGGCGACTCGTCTTGGGCGATGCCGAGTGCGTCCACCTGCACGGCCGTGGGTCTGGATCCGGTACCCAATCTTCAGCTTGGACTGCCACCTGCCGTTGTTCACACCCGGAATGCCCTCGTCGCAGCAGCGGTCACCTGCGATTCCGAGGCTCTGGCCGCTCTGCCTCAAACGGGGTCGCTTTTCCAGCCGCTGCACCGGTGGTATCTGCGCAACGACTTCTTCCCCGTCCACGACGCCGCGCCGTGGACTGTCCGCCTTTGGCCGATCGTGCAACTTCGCAACACGGACTTCGCGGTGCTCACGGGGGGAACGCTCGGCAGCGAGGCCGACCTGCGTCATCCGATGTGGCGCGCCGTCCTGGACGACCCCACCCAGGATGTCTTTGTATGGCCCGCTGCCGATGTCTATCCCACGCGGTCTGCGACGCCGTCTGGTCAGGCCGAGGCGGCAGCGCGCATCAACCGCCAAGCGGTAGGCCGAGACGGCTTTGTCGATGGCACCTACTGCGGCTGGTCCATCGGGATCAGGGCCGACGGGAGGATTCTTTGGGCGGAGGACTGCCATGACTGGCTCGCTTGACCAGTTGATGGCATAGATGAACTTGCTGATCCGGCGTGACGTACACTGAGCGTCATGCGGCGACGGGCGACCGATGCGGCCGATCGCTCTTGTGAGAAGAGTTTGAAGACGCGCTGATTCCCTCGACCCACAGGGCGGGGAGAAAGGACACGAGATGCGCGACACAGTGACCGCCCCCGGCATCCGCGCCGCCAAGGGCGGGCCGAAGATTCGCATGATCACCGCCTACGACGCACCGTCGGCCCGGATCGGTGATCGGGCCGGAGCCGACATCCTCCTCGTCGGCGACTCGGTAGCCAATGTCGTGCTTGGGCGACCGACCACGCTGTCGATGACCCTCGACGAGATGATCTATCACACCCGTGCGGTTGCCGACACCGAGCCCAAGGCTCTGGTGGTCGGGGACATGCCCTGGCTGACCTATCACGTATCCGTAGAAGAGACCGTGCGCAACGCTGGCCGGATGGTCCGTGACGGGGGAGCTGAGGCGGTCAAGCTCGAGGGTGGTCGGAAGAGGCTGCCGATGGTCGAGGCGGTACTCGATGCCGAGATCCCGGTGATGGGTCACCTCGGTCTGACTCCGCAGTCGGTCCATGCCATGGGTGGCTATCGGGTACAGGGCAAGGATGCGGAAGCCGCCCGAGCGCTCGTGGATGATGCCAAGGCGTTGGACGCGGCGGGTGTCTTTGCCATCGTCCTCGAGGGGGTCCCCGACGTGCTCGCCGCGCTGGTCACGCGTGAAGTAGGGGCTCCAACGATCGGCATCGGAGCCGGCGCTGACGTGGACGGGCAGGTCCTCGTGTTCCACGACCTGCTCGGCTTTACCGACGGTGAGCACCAACCCAAGTTCGTCCGCCGCTACGCCGACCTGGAAGACGTGGCGGTCGACGCCGTCGAACGCTTTTTCGAGGATGTCCAAAAGGGCGATTTCCCATCAGAAGAAGAGACCTACCACATGCCAGAGAAGGCGGCGCGGGAGCTTCTCGAGTAGCGAGTCGCACGTAGCGAGTAGCACGACAGCGCCGCACCCCTCCAGCGCGCTCTGGCCAATCGCCAATCGCTAACAGCCAATTGCTCGTTCTCGCGAACTCTTCCTCACCCCCAACTTCCCCGATCCCATCTGCTCGCGATACACTGTGGCTCTTCCCCGACCTGCCCTTACGGGGGCCTCCCGCCGTACGCGGGTGTCCAAAGGAGGTGGAGCGCACATGCGCACGTACGAGCTGATGACCATATTTAGGCCCGAGATGGCCGAGACCGACGTCCAGAAGGAAGTGGACCGGGTCTCGGGTGCTCTCACCGAGCGCGGTGCCGAAATCACGACCGCTGATTTCTGGGGCAAGCGACGTCTTGCCTATGAGATCGATCACATCACCGAGGGGTACTACTCGGTACTCCAGTTCAAGGCCGAACCGGACGCACTCACCGACGTCGACCGGGCACTCAACCTGTCCGACCAGGTGATCCGGCACAAGTTCACCCGATCCGAGTGACGGAGTTCGTGTCACACCTGCCCGCGATCATGGGCACGAAACAGGATTCGAAGACGCCCCGATGGGGGCGTAGAGGGATACAGCAATGGCAGCCAATCACGTGACGCTCATCGGCAATCTGGTCGAGGACCCCGAGCTTCGGTTCACCGCGTCCGGGGTCGCCATGGCGAAGGTGCGCTTCGCCGTGAACAAGCGGTATCAGCGAAATGGCGAGTGGCAGGAGGAGACGAGCTTCTTCGGCGGCACGCTGTGGCGTGACGCCGCCGAGAACGCCGCCGAGTCGCTGACCAAGGGCATGCGGGTCATCGTCACCGGCACCCTCGAGCAGCGCACCTGGGAGACCCAGGAGGGCGACAAGCGCTCGATCGTCGAGGTGGCGGTCGACGAGATCGGACCATCGCTGCGATGGGCGACGGCGAGCGTCACTCGCTCACCGCGCGCCGGCGACGGATTCGGCGGCGGTAGCAGCGGCGGCGGCGGTTCGTCGGCGAGCACCCCGGCGGGTGCCGCACCGACCGCACGAGACGACTACGGACCCGACGAGGCTCCGTTCTAACCACTTCCCCGAGTACAAGGAGCGGCGACAGGCAATGTCACCGAGACACAAGAACGCACCGAAGAAGAAGAGGCGGCAGCCCGAGAAGCCACTGCGTCGTGGCGCCAGGCGCAAGACCTGCATGTTCTGCGACGGTGAGGCGACCATCGACTACAAGGATGTCGCCACACTGCGAAGGTTCATGTCCGACCGAGCGAAGATCCGCTCGTCTCGAGTGACCGGCACGTGCGGCCAGCACCAGCGCCAGGTGGCCAACGCCATCAAGAACGCGCGAGAGATGGCCCTCCTGCCGTATCTGGGCAAATGAAGGTCATCCTCGTCCAGGACGTAGAGACGCTCGGCCGCAAGGGCGACGTCGTAGACGTCGCCGACGGGTACGCCCGCAACTACCTGGTGCCGCGGTCCCTCGCCGTCAAGGCGACCCAGGGTGCCATGGAAGACGCCGAGACGGTACGCGCCAAGCGGGCCATCGAGGAGGAGAACGCGCGGCGCGCTGCCGAGGAAGTCGCCCAGATGCTCGAGGGGGGCCACGTGGTGGTCGCCGTACGGGCCGCCGACGAGGGCAAGCTGTTCGGGTCCATCGGGGCCCGCGACGTCGCCGAGGCGATCGTCAAGTACACGGGAGCGGTGGTAGAGCCCGACCAGATCAGGCTGGCCGGGCCCATCAAAGAGATCGGGCTCCACACCATCACGGTGCGTCCGCATCCGGAGGTGTCGATCGAGATCACTCTGGACGTGATCCCGGCATAGGAGGGTTGTGACCGCGCAGTTGGAGAGGCGAAGTGGAGGCGGCAGCCGGAGCAGCGCCGCACCCCCACACAGCATCGAGGCCGAGGAGTCGGTTCTCGGCGCGGTGATGCTCTCCGCGGAGGCGGCGAACGTCGCCCTGGAGACCCTGGGTCACGACGACTTCTACGTGCCTGCCCACCAGATGGTCTGGCAGGCGGTGATCGCCCTGTTCGACGGCGATCAGCCGATTGACCCGATCACCGTGAGCGACTGGCTCCGGCGCAACGAGATGATCGACCGGGTCGGTGGGGTGGCGGCGATCACTCGCCTGATGGAGGGCGTCCCGTCCACCTCCAACGTCGACCACTACGTCGGCATCGTCGACGACAACTCCGCCCGGCGGCGGCTGCTTCGGGCTGGCGGCGAGGTCGGCGCACTCGCCCTGCGGGGCGACATACCGATCGAGCAGGTTCTCGATTCCGCCGAAGCCGAGGTGTTCGCCGTGGCGGACCGGCGAATCGGGGCGGGTCTCGAACCGGTCGGTGGTTTGCTCAGCGCGACACTGGAACAGATCGAGGCGGTGGGTGCCGCCGGGAGCGACATCACCGGACTCGCCACCGGGTTCACCGACCTCGATCGGCTGCTCGCCGGTCTCCATCCGGCCAATCTCATCGTCATCGCAGCCCGCCCCTCGATGGGCAAGTCGACGCTGGCGATCAACATGGCCACCCACATCGCGGCCGCCGGTAGCCCGGTGGCACTGTTCACCCTGGAGATGAGTCGCGAGGAGGTCGTGCAACGCCTCCTGTCGTCGATGGCCTCGGTGGACTCCTCGAAGATCCGCACCGGTCAACTCGACGCCGACAAGTGGCAGCGCCTCAGCGTCGCCTCGGCACGCCTCTACGACATGCCCTTCTACGTCGACGACTCCCACGACCTCACCGTGACCTCCATCCGGGCCAAGTGCCGGCGCCTCAAGCACGGCAAGGGCCTCGCGTTGGTCGTAGTGGACTACCTGCAGTTGATGCAGGGTCCGCGCAGCGCCGAGAACCGTCAGCAGGAGATCGCCGACATCAGCCGGTCACTCAAGAGCCTCGCCCGAGAACTGCATGTCCCGGTCATCGCCGTATCCCAGCTCAATCGCCAGTTGGAGCAGCGGGAGAACAAGCGCCCCAGGCTCGGCGATCTTCGCGAGTCCGGCGCCATCGAGCAGGACGCCGACGTGGTGATGTTCATCTATCGGGCCGACTTCTACGACCCGGGCGATGCCCAGCACGCCGGCATCGCCGAGGTGGAGGTCGCCAAGCACCGTGCCGGTGCCCGCGACACCATCCGCCTCAGCTTCGCCGCCGAGTTCAGCCGGTTCCACAACCTGAGCAGCAGACCAGCACCTGTCTGAGACAGCTACGGGCTACCAGCTACGGGCCAGACTGACGGTTGACGGTTGACGGTTGACGGTTAGCTCTCCGAGTACGGTTCGACCCATGGTCACCGTAGGTCCGTCTGATGGGGGACCGCCACGGCGACCCGGCCTGGGACCCGCCCTCGGTGTCGTCGGGATGCTGGTGTTGGGACTCGCCGTGGTCAACATCGGGGGACGCCTCACCGCGGTCGACGACGAGTCGACGACCACGCTCCCTGGTTGGAGGCCGCCCCCGGCGGCGACCGCCGCTCTCGACCTGCCGCTCTCCTCCCCCGAGGAGATCACCCGCGCCATCGGCGATCTCGGCGTGCTCTCGGTCGTCGAGGCCGGGGCTGCGGGAGTCGAACCGGTCTGGCGACTGTGGACCCCCGATTCGACCCGGCCGATCACGGTGCCGCTGCCGGTGCAGTCGAGTCGGTGGGTGCTGGATCCGAGCGGATACGCCGTCGCCTTCCTCGCACCGGGTGCCGAGGATTCGCGGTCGTTGTGGGTGCGCTACGCCGATGGCACGGGGGCCCGCGTCGCCGAGGATGTCCTGACCTTTGCCTGGAAGACCGGCGAGTACGGGCGCATCGCCTGGGCGACGTCGGGGCCGCCCGGGATCGAACTGTGGACGGCGAATCTGACGCGGGAAGGCGGGATGGTGGTGGTCGACGCGAGACCGATCGCCCGCACCGTTCCTGGGACCGTGGTCGGCTGGACCTCTCTCGGCGTGTGGGTGGAGCATCCCCGGGCTGGCGTCGACTTGCCGTACCACTCGGTGTATGCGGTGTCGGGTCACCAGTCGGGCCCGTACGCGGGCGAGGTCTTCGCCGCCAACTCTGGAGGGGATCGGACTGTCTTCGCCGCCCGCCTGGATGGCGATTGGATGGTGTACACCGGGGAGCGCGGCGCCGGAACGGAGCGAATCGACTGGAATCCCGGCTCCGACGAGATCGCCGGGGCGGCCTGGGGGTTCGGCGACACCGACCGCATGGCCTTCTGGGGGTACGACCTGGACACCGCCGGGTGGTGGGTGCAGGTGTGGGATCTGGCGTCAGAGGAGGGGATGACCCATCGCTGGGATCTCGCCTACAGGGTGCTCGACGCCTCCTGGGACCCGTCGGGTCGGGTGATTCTGGTCTCCGTGACGGACGACCGGGATGCAACGGCGGTCCTGATGCTCGACACCGCGGGTGAGATGGACCGGACCCTCGTCTTTCGCAGCGTCGCCGCGGCGACGGTGGTACCGGTGCCCGGTGCCGTCGTCGAGGTCCCGGACGTGGTCGGCATGCCACCGGAGCACGCCGAGCAGGTCCTTGCCGCGGCCGGGGTGACCGTCGTTGCGACGCCGGAGTCGTCGTTCGGGGGTCTGGTGGTGGACCAGTCGCCGCCGGCCGGCACGGTGATGGATGCGCGAGACACCGCTGTCGTCCACGTGGCACCGCCACCGGACCCGCATCTCGTGTGGCCGGCCGTCGATGGCAACGCTCGATGCCTTCCCCCGTCCCCGATGAGTCCGCTCGTCGACGTCGGGCGCGACCGTTACGTCACCGAGATCATGGGTTCCGGGGACTTCCCGCTGTACGGCCTCCTGCTCACGCCGCCGCCCCTGCGCACCGACACGCTCATCAAGATGGTGGTTCGCTTCGACGCCGATGACAGAGACGATCCGATCTTCCTCGCCCGTCACGAGGCACGGGTCCTTCAGTACTCGCGATGGGGGCCGATCGACCACGGTCTCGCCACTTCGGGGTACGACCGTCCGGGTGATGAGTGGGGGATCGGCTTCGTCTTCCGAGAGCCGGGCTGCTGGACGATCCGCGTGGTCGTCGGCGTCGCCGTAGCCGAGTTCTTCGTCGAGGTGAATTGGTAAGGCCGTCGTCCGTCGTCGGTTACCCGTTCGCCACATGTTGAGTCCGCTCGGCGTAAGTTGGAGCGGCGTAGCGGAGCTCTTTGAGAGCGCGAAAGTGTCTTTGAAGGGGCTCAAGTCAGGGGTGCCGATCGCCGATACATCCAGCAAGAGTTCGGGAACGGGCCGCGACCGTCCCACTCCACAGGAACATTGCTGAGGTACCCCTTCCTCAAGTCCCCGTGGCTCACGAACCGAACTCAGACGGCCCCTCGGAGCACCAACCCGGGGGGGTCGTCGCTTTTTCCGGTTCAAGTTTTGACCTCGGCAATGCCGATCACGATCACGTCAGGGTGTCCAACTCCAACCGGCTCGGCCTACCGGTGTCGGCGTACCTCGCTGGTCTCATGGGGGCCACCCTCGACTACGACGCCGACTCGCAGCGCTTCCGGTTCCGACTCGCCGGCTCAGGGCGGCTTGCGCGACATCCTGGTCAGCTGATCAGTCGACCAGCGCGAGCACCCCGATCGCCAGGAAGACAACCCAGGCCATGTGCCGCAGCCGGATCACTGCCGCGGTCAGCACCCCGCTGATCAAGAAGGTGACCCCGATGATCCGTACGACGGTGTTCGTCAGGTCGGGACCCACATGAAGGACCGCAACGGACGGTGGTGTGTGGAATGCGATCGCGAGCAACGCCCAGCCCATGCCTATCCATGCGATCGACGTGAGGTGCCAGGCGAAGCGCACCACCCTGCGGGTGAAGGTGTCGTCTCCGAGCAGGCGCGGTAGGTCGTCTCGCCGGAGCAGGCGGATGATCAGGTAGCGCTCACCGAGATACGAGTGGACGACGGCAATGGCGATGGCGAGGAAGCCCGCGATCGTCAGCGGTATCGAGCCGGTGAACACGGGTTGAATCGTAAGCGTCGTGGCACCCCTGCCGGGCGATGGCGTAGTCTTGGGCTCCCCGCGACGAAGGAGTTCAGGACCCATGGCGAACATCGTGCGTGCCGGCCTCATCCAGGCCGCCTGGACCGGTGACAAGCAGTCGATGCTCGATCGTCACGTCGAGCTGGCTCACGACGCTGCCAAGCAGGGCGCTCAGGTGCTGTGTTTCCAGGAGCTCTTCTACGGGCCGTACTTCTGTCAGGTGCAGGACAACGAGTACTTCTCGTACACCGAGCCGATCCCCGACGGGCCGACCACCAAGCTGATGCAGGACCTGGCCAAGGAGACCGGCATGGTCCTCGTAGTGCCCATGTTCGAGGTGGAGCAGGAGGGCTTCTACTACAACACCGCCGCGGTGATCGACGCCGACGGCACCTACCTGGGCAAGTACCGCAAGACTCACATCCCCCACGTCAATGGGTTCTGGGAGAAGTTCTACTTCCGGCCCGGCAACACCGGGTACCCGATCTTCGACACCGCGGTGGGCCGCATCGGCGTCTACATCTGTTACGACCGCCACTTCCCCGAGGGCTGGCGTGCGCTGGGCCTCGCCGGGGCCAAGATCGTGTTCAACCCGTCGGCGACCAGCCGGGGACTGTCCATGTACCTGTGGAACCTGGAGCAGCCCGCCTCAGCGGTGGCCAACGAGTACTACATCGGGGCGATCAACCGCGTCGGCAAGGAGCCGCTGGGCGACAACGACTTCTACGGGTCGTCGTACTTCGTTAATCCCCGCGGCCAGACCGTGGGCGAGGCTGCGTCGGACACCAAGGACGAGGTCGTGGTGCGCGACCTCGACATGGACCTCATCGAAGAGGTCCGGCAGCAGTGGGCGTTCTACCGGGACCGCCGCCCCGACGCCTACGGACCTCTCGTCGAGGGGTAGCCGCCGGGATGGATCAGCCGGTGGTCCCGACCGCTTCGTGGAGGAGCCGGATTTCGTCGAGGTAGGCGGCCATCTCGGCCTCCTCGTCGGAGGGCCGCCTGTTCGGGCCGACCTAACCCCCAGTGGCGCGGCGCACGCCGCGCCCGATGGTCCCCAGGTGGGTGTGGTGGAACCCGTCTGCGTACTTGAGTCCGTACCCGAAGGCACGGTCCATCCCGATATGCGCCAGCCACACCGCACCGATCGCCAGGCTGAAAAACGGTCCGTCGAGCGCCCACCAGCCGAGCAGCGCAGACGGTCCGATCAGGCTGTGCATCGAGTTGTAGAGGGCGGCGCCGAACTTGGGCCCGATGAGGTATCCCGCTAGCGAGTAGTCGACCAGGAACAGCAGCGCGACGAACCACCACCACGACCACCCCGATGCATGGAAGGCGAACACGGCGGCGGTGAGGACCGCGAGACCCTCCAGCCGCTGGACGAGGATCGGGTTGTGCATGGTCGCCGAGCCTACGCGGTGTGCGAGAACGGTGAGGGACTCCTCGCCTCTCTCCCCCCGGCGGGGGGAGTACCGCCGCAGGCGGGGAGGGGGGAGGGCTGACGCGTCGCGAGCACTCCGGCGCGGGGAACCGCCCACGGCCACCCGGTAACCTTCTGCTCATGCCCACCCACGCCGACATGCTCGCCCGCCACAAGGCGGTGCTCCCCGCCTGGATCGCCCTCTACTACGACCAGCCGATCTCGCTGGTCGACGGTGACGGCCGCCGCGTCGTCGACGCCGAAGGCAACGAGTACCTCGACTTCTTCGGCGGGATCCTGACCACCATGACCGGCTACAAGGTGCCGGCGGTGGTGAAGGCGATCCAGGAGCAGGCGGAGAAGATGCTCCACACCTCCACCCTGTACCTGATCGAGAACCAGATCGCCCTCGCCGAGAAGATCGCCGGCCTGTCGGGCATCCCCGACGCCAAGGTGTTCTTCGCCAACTCGGGCTCGGAGGCCAACGACACGGCCCTGCTGCTGGCCACCTCGTACCGGCACTCGAATCAGATCCTGGCGATCCGCAACTCGTATCACGGGCGGTCGTTCTCGGCGATGTCGATCACCGGCAACCGGTCGTGGTCGGCGTCGAGCCTGAGCCCGTTCCAGGTCACCTACGTCCACGGCGGCTACAAGTACCGCAGCCCGTTCGGCCACCTGCCCGACGCCGAGTACACCGCGGCGTGCGTCGCCGACCTGGAGGACCTGCTCACCATCGCCACCGCCGGTGACGTGGCCGCGATGATCGCTGAGCCCATCCAGGGCGTCGGTGGGTTCGCCACCCCTCCCGATGGCTTCTTCGGGGAGATGAAGAAGGTGCTCGACCGCGAGGGCATCCTGTTCGTCAGCGATGAGGTGCAGACGGGATGGGGCCGCACCGGGGAGCACTTTTGGGGGTATCAGAGCCACGACATCACCCCCGACCTGCTCACCTTCGCCAAGGGTCTCGGCAACGGCCTCGCCATCGGCGGCGTCGTGGCCCGCAAGGAGATCATGGACTGCATCCAGGCGAACTCGATCAGCACCTTCGGCGGCAACCCGTTGGCCATGGCCGGCGCCCTCGCCAACCTGGAGTACCTGCTGGAGGCGGACCTTCAGACCAACTCCAGCAAGATCGGCCGGTATCTGAAGTCGTCCCTGGAGGACCTGGGCGACGGGGTGGAGATCGTCGGCGAGGTGCGCGGCAAGGGCCTGATGATCGGCGTCGAGCTGGTCCAGCCCGGTACCAAGACCCCCAACCCGGCGGCGGCGTCGCTGATCATGGAGAAGACCCGCGAACTCGGCCTGCTCATCGGCAAGGGCGGCCTCCACGGCAACGCCCTGCGCATCGCCCCGCCGCTGAGCCTCACCCAGGAGGAAGCCGACGAAGGCTACGCCATCCTGGAACAGGCGATCCTGGAGAGTAGCGAATAGCGAGGGGCGAGGCCTGGGCCTGTTCACTCTCTCCCCCCGAAGGGGGGAGTACCTGACGGCGCAGCCGTCAGGGGAGGGGGG
>JBBDWO010000016.1 GCA_040902765.1 Acidimicrobiia bacterium
TCCCCGCACACCTGTAACGCATGTCCCCGGTCTTGACACGGGGGAGGAGAGTGTGTAGTCCCTCTCTCCCCCCGAAGGGGGGAGTACCCGACGGCGGAGCCGTCGGGGGAGGGGTGAGGGTGATCGCGCAGCGACCGTCTGTTGGGACCTCTGGCGGATACCCATTTGCTGGCTCCCTAAGGTTTCCAGGAGAACCTGTCGATAAGTCCACGAGTGCGTAGGGAAGGAAGACTTATGAAGCGCATCGTCGGCGTTCTGGGAACGCTCGGGTTGGTCGTCGGTCTGGTGGGAGGACCGGTCGCGGCCAGCACCATCGTTCCCGGCCACCAGCAGGCGAGGTTCGATGCGGACGGGAACGGATACCCGGACGAGGGCGTCACCGTCAATGGCAAGTACACCTCGGTGTACGCGTATGACGCGTTCGGGAATTGGTATTGGGACCTCGGCGATGGTCGGATTTATGGGTCGGTGGGCTCGATCGATGACCTTGATCAGGCAACCCTCTCTCGCTGCGACTATCAGGTCCAGTATCGGGGTCGTTTCGACAACACCCCGTTCCTCAACAGCGGATGGATCATGAACAACATCATCTGCACCGGGTACGACGGGAACGCCTCGTATAACTACCTGATCGTGCACGAGACGGATCCCCGCTATACCGGGAATCCCGACTGGGCGATCTGGGGCACGTGGGAGTACCACATCCTCACGATCAGCGGCTTCGGCAACCTTGTTCGACCTATGAATTACACAGACTGAGGGCACCCGATGGGGCGCGTCGGCGCTTCACGCGTCCCGATCGATCGCGAAGGCGTCGTACGAGTCGGCGCCGTTGTCGTACCGGGCCTGGATCCGAGACACCTGCTGGATCACCTCAGGCTTGGTGAACGCCTCGACGAATAGCGCGGTCTCGCGGCGGAGCGCATCGCGCAGCGGAAGGTCCCGTCCGCCCGTGATGACGTCTTTCGTCGACGCCAGAGCCGACGGGGGATGCGCAACCAACCACGAGGCCCACTCGATGGCCTCGGCCACGGCTGTCCCCGGCGGTACCAGGCGATGGACCAGACCGAGGCGGTGGGCCTCAGCGCCGGTGATTGGCCGCCCGTCGAGCACGATCCGCTTGGCAGTGGCTTCTCCGACGAGTCGTGAGATTCGCGAGGCCGCGTCGAGAGCGGGATGCCGAGGATCACCTCGGGATGTCCGAGCGACGAGGTCTCAGACGCCACCCGGAGATCACACGCCCAGGCGAGTCCGGCGCCACCGCCCCAGCATTGCCCGTCGATGGCGGCTATCGACACCATCGGCCCGGTGTCCAGTTCCTTTTGGACACGGTTCCTCGCCCGGGGATCGCCGGGCGCAGGTTCTCCGACGCCTCCGAGCTTGGACAGCAGCTCGGCCAGATCTCCGTGCGCGATGAAGTAGTCGGGCACTGCCGAGCCGATCACCACGACCCGGGTGCCCTCCGACTTCAGACCGTCCAGGCCAGCCTCCATCTTCTCCATCAGTTCGGCCGTCACCTTGTTCATCGGCGGGGCGTCGAGGAGCAGCAGTCCCACTCCCGGATGAGGAGTCGAGACTCGGACCTGCGGCATTGGGGCTCCGTTCATGGCGATCGTGAAATCTACGGGATACCGCTCGGAGATGTCGCCGGTGGATGAGCAGCCCACCTCTACCATCCGCGGATGAGGACGATCGGCATCGGCGTCGCCGGGGCGGGCACGGTCGGGGGCACCCTGGTGGCCCGGGTCGAGGGCGACGAGTCGTGAACCGCGGGGTCATCGAGCGCTACCGCGACCGTCTGCCCATCACCGACGCCACGCCGATCATCACCCTGGGGGAGGGATCGACGCCGCTCATCCCGGCGCCGCGGATCTCGGAGCTGGTCGGCCGCGAGGTGTGGCTCAAGGTGGAGGGAGCGAATCCGACGGGTTCGTTCAAGGACCGCGGCATGACGGTCGCGGTGAGCAAGGCGGTGGAAGCCGGCGCCACCGCGGTGGTGTGTGCCTCCACCGGCAACACGTCGGCGTCGGCGGCGGCCTACGCGGCTCGCGCTGGCATCGAGTGTGTGGTGGTACTTCCCGCGGGCAATGTGGCGCTTGGCAAGCTCGCCCAGGCGGTCCGCCACGGAGCGACGGTGGTGGCCGTCGACAGCGGCTTCGACGAGGCGCTCACCGTGGTGCGCGCCCTGGGTGAGCGCCCCGGGGTCGCCCTGGTCAACTCGGTCAACCCGTATCGGCTGGCGGGTCAGGAGAGTGCGGCGTGGGAGGTGGTCGACGACCTGGGACTGGCCCCGGCGGTCCACTCTCTGCCCGTTGGCAATGCCGGCAACATCTCGGCGTATTGGGCCGGATACCGGGCGGTGGGTGAGGCGCCGCAGATGTGGGGGTTCCAGGCCGCAGGCGCGGCACCGTTGGTGAGCGGTGAGATCGTGGACCATCCGGAAACGGTGGCCACGGCCATCCGCATCGGCAACCCGGCGTCCTGGGAGAAGGCGATCGACGCCCGGGACGGATCGGGTGGGCGGATCGAGGCGGTCACCGACGATCAGATCCTCGCCGCCTACGACCTGCTGGCAGCGGAAGAGGGTGTGTTCTGCGAACCGGCCTCTGCCGCCGGCGTCGCCGGCATCCTCGCCTTCGCCGGCGAGCTGCCGGAGGGGCCGATCGTGTGCACCCTCACCGGCCACGGCCTCAAGGACCCCGGTACCGCGCTCGATGGGATCGGCGCGCCGGAGACGGTCCCGGCGACCCTGGAGGAGGTGCTCGACCGCCTCGGCTGGTAGTCGCTTCCCAGACCTCAGGGTTAGAGTCGCCGCCGTTTCGCGCCTCGCGACGCGCTAGCCCTCCCCCCTCCCCGCCGCTCGCTTCGCTCCCGGCGGTACTCCCCCCTTCGGGGGGAGAGAGGCTGCCTCCCAGACTCTCCTCCCCCGCAGGGGGAGGTGGCAGCGACCGAAGGTCGCTGACGGAGGGGGAGGCCAGACGCGTCGCGGGGCCTGCGTAGCGTTAGCCCTCCCCCCTCCCCGCCGCTCGCTTCGCTCCCGGCGGTACTCCCCCTTCGGTGATCTCTCGCGGTTTGGGGTCGACAGTTGTGTGGTGACGCGCCAGCGGCGCA
>JBBDWO010000017.1 GCA_040902765.1 Acidimicrobiia bacterium
ATCCGTGAGGGTGGCCGCACCGTCGGCGCCGGCCGAGTCGTCAAGATCCTCAAGTGAGCCGTTAGCTATTGGCTCATAGCCATTAGCCAGAGAAGAGAGACTTTCCCACATGCCAAGCGACAAGAGGCCGCCGATAACGCTCGCGTGTGACACGTGCAAGCGGCGCAACTACGTGACCGTGAAGAGCAAGACCAACACCCGCGACCGCCTCGAGCTCAAGAAGTTCTGCCGGTGGTGCCGCCAGCACACGGCGCATCGAGAGACTCGTTAGCAGCGTCGTGGCATGACCGGTCTCGACGACCTGGTCGGTGAGGAGTACGGGCCGGTCCCGATCGAACCGACCCCGGACCGGGTCGCCGAGTTCGTCGTCGCCACCGGCGACGATCCCGACCGCTGGGCGTCGGTGGTCCCACCGTCGTTCGCCAATGCCGCTCTCTTCGCGGTGGCCCCGCGGTTTCTCGAGGATTCCCGGGTGGTGCCGTTCACCCGGTCCCTGATCCACTCGGAGCAGCGCTTCGAATGGGCGCGCCCCGCTGCGGTCGGCGAAACCATCGACGTCGTGGGAAGGGTCGGTGCGGTGCGGCAGCGGGCCGGGCTCAACCTGGTTTCGTTCGAGGTGTCGGCGTTCTCCGCCAGCGGGCCATGGCTCTCCGGGTCGGCGCAGTTCCTCCTGTCGACCGAGTCGGCCGCCGCCGCGGCGCAGGAGAAGGAACCTGGCGCATCCGAGCGCCCGGCCCACGATCCGCCGGGCGGACCGCTGCCGCTTCCCGAGACGGGTGAGGCGCTGGAACCGATGCGGGTCGGCGCGTCGCGACTCGACCTGGTCCGCTACGCCGCCGCCTCCCGCGACTGGAATCCGATCCACTGGGATCACTGGTCGGCGGTCGCCGCCGGGCTCCCCGGCACGATCGTCCACGGTCTCTTGATGACTGCCTGGATGGGTCGCCTGGCGGCGCGGTACTCGACGGCCGACCTGCCGCTGGAGTCGCTCGCGGTGCGGTTCCGCAAGCCACTGCGTCCTTCCGTTTCGGCTGCGGTGACCGGGACCGTGGCCGGGCGAGCCGAGACCGGTGCCGATCTCGACCTCGTCCTCGAAGCAGACGGCGAGCGGTTGATCACCGGGACCGCCCGGGTAACGCCATGAGCCTCGGCGGGGTCCAACGCAGCGAAGAGGAGTTGATCGAGCTCGCTCGCAACGGTGATCACGACGCCTTCGGTGAGCTCGTATGGAGGTACCGCGACACCGTGTACACGCTCGCTGTGCGTCTGGTCGGACCCGACCTCGCCCAGGACGTCGCCCAGGAGGCCCTGATCCGCGCATGGCGGGCGATGCCGCGCTTCCGTGGCGAGGCCGCCCTTGGCACCTGGCTGCACCGCATCACCGTCAACACGGCGTGGACACTGCGCAAGCGGGCGCAGCGCCATGACACTCAGCCGCTCGTCGACGACATCGCCGAGCCCGGCCGCGGTCCGGAGAAGGCAGGGGAGATGGTCGAGGTAAGGGCCGCCCTGTCGGAGGCGATCACCAGGCTCAGCCCGGGGCAGCGGGTGGTCCTCGTGTTGCGCGACGTGTACGGCTGGTCGAACGCCGAGGTGAGCCGCGAGCTCGGTATCGCCCAGACGACGACCAAGGTTCGACTGCACCGGGCCCGTCGGCGCCTGCGGGAGCTTCTCGGGGAGGAGGCGCTGTGAGACGGGTCCCATGTCGGGTCATCGCCGCCATGCCGCCTGACCGGCGCCTCAACCGGGTGTTGGAGCGACACCGAGCGGGTTGCGATCGCTGCCGGCAGCTCGAACGCTCGACGGCCGGCATGGCCCGCCAGCTCAACGACCTCGGGGCTGAGACCCTGCCGGCACCGGACGGCTTCGCCACCAGGGTGATGTCGTACATCGGCGAACAGGACGGCTCCGATCCGCGCCGACCACTGGTCACGCGGGCGGTGGCCCGCTATTCGGCCCTGGGGCTGATCGGCCTCGCCACGATCGTCGCCCTGGTGGCCCGCCTGCTTTCCCGCAGGCGCCGATAGCCGTCCCATCGCCGTCTGCACAATGCATGGTGCCGCCCCTCTGAATTACCTACGCCGCCGACGCGCGCCCTACAATGCCGGCCGTTCGTGCCCAGGCTTCTGCGCGGGTAAGAACACCCCGAGGGGCGTAGCTCAATTTGGCAGAGCACTGGTCTCCAAAACCAGCGGTTGGGGGTTCGAGTCCCTCCGCCCCTGCCCGAGAGGCGTCCCGAGACACCGAGTGAGGAAACGATGAATCGAGAGCTGCGGCGACTCCAGGAGATCGAGGAGAAGCGCGCCAAAGATCGACGGGCCGCTGCCGTGGGTCAGCGCAAGCGCAAGGAGCGGGTCGGATTCCGCCAGTTCATCGGCGAGGTCCGCACCGAGCTGCGCCGGGTCGCCTGGCCGACGCGCCGACAGGTCGTGACCTTCACCGTGGTGACGCTCATCACGGCCGGGTTCGTCACCCTGTTCACCTTCGGACTCGACGTGACGCTCAAGCCGGCGATCCTGCGGATCCTGGAGACCCGATGACCGCCGCCGCAGACTTCGACGAGGCCGCCGAGGCGACGGCCGAGGCAACCGACGGCACCGCTGCGGAAGCCGTGGAGGCCCCGGCTACGGACCCTGCGGAGGTCGACGGGGCGGACGAGCAGCCCGCTACCGCCGTCGCCAAGGCCGACCCCACCGATGACGGTGAGCTGGTAGCCACCGACGAGATCGAGCCACCAGCAGCTGCCGACGATGCCGATGCCGATGCCGACGCGGAGGGTGCCGCCGCCGCGTCGGCCACCGATGGTCAACCGACCGACGCGGCCGATGCCGAGCCCGTCATGCCTCCCTCCAGCCCGTACGACCTCCCCGGCTCCTGGTACGTGGTCCACTCCTACAGCGGCTACGAGAACAAGGTCAAGGCCAACCTCACCACCCGCATCTCGTCGATGCACATGGAGGACTCGATCTTCGACATCGTCATCCCCATGGAGGATGTCGTCGAGATCAAGTCCGGACGCAAGGTGACCGTCCCCCGCAAGCAGTTCCCCGGCTACGTTCTCGTTCGGCTGTACCTGGACGACGAGTCGTGGAGCGTGGTCCGCAACACTCCGGGTGTCACCGGGTTCGTCGGGTCGGGGACCAAGCCGACACCCCTGTCGCGCCGCGAGGTGGAGCGCATCCTGGGCGTCCGCAAGGACGAGGAGAAGAAGACTCCGAGGTTCAAGCCCGACTGGGAGATCAGTGAGACGGTGCGGGTCATCGACGGCCCGTTCGCCGACTTCAACGGTGTCATCGAGGACATCAACGTCGACCAGTCGAAGGTCCGGGTCCTCGTCGACATCTTCGGTCGCGAGACCCCGGTGGAACTCAACTTCGAGCAGATCCAGAAGTTCTGAACAAGGAGACATTCCGATGGGACGCAAGAGAGTCGCCGCGCTGCTGAAACTGCAGATCCCTGCAGGTCAGGCGTCGCCGGCCCCGCCGGTCGGCCCGGCCCTGGGCCAGCATGGCGTCAACATCATGGACTTCGTCCGCGAGTACAACATGGCGACCGAGAGCCAGAGCGGCACGATCGTCCCGGTCGAGATCACCGTCTACGAGGACCGGTCGTTCACCTTCGTCACCAAGACACCGCCGGCGGCGGTCATGCTCCGCCAGGCGGCGCGGGTGGAGAAGGGATCGGCCGTTCCGCACACCGAGAAGGTCGGCAAGGTGACCCGCTCGCAGGTTCGAGACATAGCCGAGACGAAGATGGTGGACCTCAACGCCAACGACGTCGAGGCGGCGATGAAGATCATCGAAGGGACCGCCCGATCGATGGGACTCACGGTCGAGGGCTAGCGCTCTCGACAGCTTGCAGCCTGCAGCATGCAGGTGGCACCAAAGAACCGCTGCGAATTGCGAATTGCGGCCAATGTGGGAGACGCGAAGAGCGTCGTAGACCACGGAAGGAACGAACGACATGGGTAAGAAGCGCTCGGACGCCAGCAAGGGCTTCGACGACGTTGCGATGCATGAGCCGGCGGATGCGATTCGGCTGGTGAAGTCGATGGCCACGGCCAAGTTCGACGAGACCGTCGACGCGGTGTTCAACCTCAGCATCGACGCCCGTCAGGCCGAGCAGGCGGTGCGGGGGACGGTGTCCCTGCCGCACGGCACCGGCAAGGACGTGCGCGTAGTCGTGTTCGCCGAGGGTGAGGATGCGAGGGCTGCTCAGGCGGCAGGGGCCGACCTGGTCGGAGCCGCCGACCTCGCGGGTTCGATCGAGAGCGGTGCCCAGCCCATCGACTGGGACGTCACCATCTCGCATCCGTCGCTGATGGCGGAGGTCGGCAAGCTCGGCAAGGCGCTCGGCCCCCGCGGGCTGATGCCGAACCCGAAGGCGGGGACCGTTACCACCGACATCGGCAAGACCGTGGAGGAGTTCAAGTCGGGACGGGTCGAGTACCGTAACGACCGCTTTGGGAACGTTCAAGTGCCCATCGGGAAGGTCTCCTTCGACGAGGAGCGCTTGGTCGAGAACTTCGCAGCCGCGGTGGACGAGCTCAACCGGGTGAAGCCGGCTTCGAGCAAGGGTCGCTACATGAAGAAGGTGAGCCTCTCGTCGACGATGGGACCCGGCGTCAAGGTCGACCCGAACACCCTGGACTTGCTCAAGGACGAGCGGTAGTAGCCAGGCACCCCTGCCGTCCCGGGTAACGGGTAACGGGTAACGGGGAACTGGTAACCTCCCTAGCGACAACACACCCGACCCGAGACCGCAGGTCCCCGATGGGGGTAAAGCCGAGGCGGGTGCGCGAATAGGTTCGCCCCGGGATCATGTTTCGGCTTGCGACAAGCCGAAACATGATGAAGCCAGCGACCGATTCGCACACCCACCTAAGGCGCCGGCGCAGGTTGTGAACGAGTTTTCTCTTCGCTCCCGCGCTCTGCGTCGGGAGCGTTGTCGTTGAAGGAATGGAACGAACGCAAGGAGACCGGTCCATGGCACGACCCGAGAAAGTCGAGGCCGTCGCCGCGATCAAGGAGCGCATCGCAGGCGCTGAGGCTGTGTTCGTCGCCGAGTACGCAGGCCTGTCGGTCGGGGAGCAGCAGAAGCTGCGCCGCGGCCTGCGGGCAGCCGAAGGTGAGTTCAAGGTCGTCAAGATGACGCTCGCCCGGCGCGCCGTGTCCGAGTTGGGACACGACGGTCTGCTGGAGATGTTGGTGGGTCCCACCGGACTCGCCTTCGCTTCGGGTGACGCCGCCGCTGCCGCCAAGGCATTGCGCGACTTCTCGCGAGATCACCAGCGTCTCGTCATCAAGGGCGGGTTGCTCGGCTCGGAGGTCCTGCCTCCGGAACGGGTGACCGAACTCGCCGACATCGAGCCCCGTGAGGTGCTGCTCGCCAAGATCGCCGGAGCCTTCCAGGCTCCCATGGCGACGATGGCCGGGCTGCTGGCCGCAATGCCGCGGGCGCTGGCCACGATGGTCCAGCAGCTCATCGATCGCGGCACGGAAGCTCCCGACGAGCAACCGGTTGCAGAAAAGCCGGCAGCCGCGGAGGCGCCCGCCGCCGAGGCGGAGACCGAGGTTGCGCCAGCAGCGGAGGCGGCGGAGGAATCCGCGGCCGATGCCGATGGCTCTGCGTCGAGCGACGATTCGAGTGACGACAGCGACGATTCCGACGAATCCAGTGACGATGAAGCGGCCGAGCAGGCCGAGGAGGAATAGACGATGGCAGGGAAGAAGAGCAGTGAGGACCTGCTCGAGGCGTTCGCTCAGATGAGCGTGCTCGAGCTCTCAGAGTTCCTCAAGCAGTTCGAGGAGAAGTTCGACGTGACCGCAGCCGCCCCGATGGCGGCCATGGCGGCGGCCGCCCCCGCTGGTGCTGGCGCTGCGGCGGAAGAGGAGCAGGACGAGTTCGACGTCGTCCTCGCCGCGGTGGGCGCCGAGAAGATCAAGGTCATCAAGGAGGTCCGTGCGATCACGAGCCTCGGCCTCAAGGAGGCAAAGGCTCTGGTCGACGAGGCACCCTCTCCCGTGCTGGAGGGGGTATCGAAGGAGGACGCCGAGAAGGCGAAGGCGACCCTCGAGGCCGTCGGCGCCACGGTGGAGGTCAAGTAGCGCGTACCGCTACGAGAATGGACCGGGGTGGGCGCGAGCCCGCCCCGTTTCGCGTGCCGGTCAGGCGGGGGCGGTCTCGCGGTCGAGGACGGAGCGGACGAAGTCGTGGTGCTCGGGTGCGACTCGAAACCACGCCCACTTGCCCCGCTGCTCGCGACCGATCAGCCCCGCTTTCGTCAGGACCGACAGGTGGTGGCTCACCGTCGCCTGGCTGCGATCGACGGGGTCGGGCAGATCGCATGCGCATACCTCACCTGTGGGGGAGGCGGCGATCATGCTGAGCAGGCGCAGTCGGGTCGGGTCACCGAGGGCCTTGAACACCGCGGCGAGGTCATCAGCGCGATCGGCGGTGAGCGACTCGTCGGTCACCGGGGCGCAGCAGTCGGTGTCGTGTGCCATCAATCGACGATAACACATTGACAGCTGTCGATATGTTATCTACAGTCGTCGTTTCGACAGTCATCGAAATGACGGGAAGGGACCTATGGACGCCAGCATCGAACTGCGGGAGAAGGTCAGGGAACGGTATGCCGGTGCCGCCACGAAGGGAACGGGCTGCTGCTCAGGTGACGGCTGCTGTGGCGCCGACGCCACGCTCGACACCGATCTCACCGGCGGCGCCTACGGCCCTGGTGATCTGGCCACCATCCCCGAAGCGGCAGCCCTGGCGATCCTGGGCTGCGGAAATCCCATCGCGGTGGCCGAGCTCGTCGAAGGCGAGACCGTCCTCGACCTGGGCTCCGGGGGTGGCATCGACGTGCTGCTCTGCGCCCGGCGGGTCGGTCCAACCGGCTTTGCGTACGGACTCGACATGACCGACGAGATGCTCGATCTTGCCCGGCGAAATGCCACCGAGGCAGGTGCCACCAACGTCCACTTCCTCCGGGGGTACATCGAGGAGATCCCGCTGGAGGACGCCACGGTCGACGTCGTCATCTCCAACTGCGTGATCAACCTGTCGGTCGACAAGCCGACGGTGTTCTCCGAGATGTATCGGGTGTTGCGCCCCGGGGGACGGGTCGGGATCACCGACATCGTGGCCGACGACTCGCTGACTCCGGACCAGCGCGCCGAGCGGGGTGACTGGGTCGGCTGCATCGCCGGCGCCCTGTCCTATGCGGAGTACCGCGAGCAGCTCGTTGCCTCCGGCTTCGAGGAGATCAGCCTCGACCCGACGCACCAGGCCGCTGAAGGCATGGACTCGGTGATCATCAAGGCGAGGAAGCCTCGGCGGGTGCTCTGAGCCAGGCTCAGAGCACCCGCAGCTCTTAGCTATTGGCTCATGGCCAGAGAGGACTATCGGCCGCATCGATTGGAGTGGTCTGGCCAATAGCTAAGGGGGTGCGCGAATAGGCTCGCCCCGGGATCAGGTTTCGGCTTGCCACAAGCCGAAACCTGATGAAGCCAGCGACCTATTCGCGCACCCCCTAAGAGCCAAGAGTCAAAAGCTCTCTTGGCTCCTTGACCCCGACCGTCGGTAGGAGTATGTTTCTGGGGTCGGAAATAGAAAGAGGGAACACAAGGTTCTCGTCTCCGTCGGCTTTGCCGAACTGGGGTAGCCGCGTGCTATCCTGGTTTTTCGTCGTCTCCAGGGTGCCCTACGCTGGTGGGCGGCCAGCCGTTGAAACCAGCCTGCCCAAACGTCGTTGATCGAGGAGGGACCGTCCTTTGGCCCGTGCGCGCAGCGAGCGAATTTCGTTCGCAAAGATTCCTGAAGTACTGCCCCTGCCCGACCTACTCGCCGTACAGCACGACTCCTTCCAGTGGTTTCTTGAGCGTGGCCTGAAGGAGATCTTCGAAGAGGTTTCGCCGATCGAGGACTTCACCGGCACCCTCCGCCTGGAGTTGTCCGACCATCGCTTCGAGGACCCGAGTGCTGGCGTCTCCGTCGAGGAGAAGATCGAGGACGCCAAGGAGCACGACAACACCTACTCACATCCGCTGTTCGTCACCGCGCGGTTCCAGAACATGCAGACCGGCGAGATCAAGGAACAGCAGGTCTTCCTCGGTGACTTCCCGATGATGACCCCCAACGGAACGTTCATCATCAACGGCACCGAGCGCGTCGTCGTGAGTCAGCTGGTCCGCTCTCCCGGGGTCTACTTCGACATCAGCACGGACCGGACATCGGACCGCGACCTGGTCAGCTCCAAGGTGATCCCGGGCCGCGGCGCCTGGCTCGAGTTCGACATCGACAAGAAGGGCACTCTCGGCGTGCGGGTCGACCGCAAGCGCCGACAGCTGGTTTCCACCTTCCTGCGCGCCCTCGACTTCGCTCAGACCGACGAGGAGCTACTCGCTCTCTTCGACGGGGCTCCGGTGATCGCCGAGACCCTGGAGAAGGACACCACCGAGGATCGCGACGAGGCCCTCCTCGACCTGTACCGCAAGCTGCGGCCCGGCGAGCTCACCACGATCGAGTCGGCGCGCAGTCTGGTCAACACGCTCTTCTACAACCCGAAGCGCTACGACCTGACCCGGGTGGGTCGCTACAAGATCAACCAGAAGTTCGACCGTGCCATGAAGGTGAGCGATCTCGACGACATCGAGGCCTACCGGGCGAAGACCCTCGGGCTGCTGTCGCAGGAGGACATCCTCGACACGATTCGTTACCTGGTGAAGCTCGACGAGGGCGCCCCCGGCTTCAGCGCCGATGACATCGACCACTTCGGCAACCGACGGGTCCGCACCGTGGGCGAGCTCATCCAGAACCAGATCCGGGTGGGACTCAGCCGCTTGGAGCGCGTGGTGCGCGAGCGGATGACAACGCAGGATCCCGAGGCGATCACACCGCAGAGCCTGATCAACATCCGTCCCGTGGTGGCGTCGATCAAGGAGTTCTTCGGCACCAGCCAGTTGAGCCAGTTCATGGACCAGCCGAACCCCCTCGCCGGGCTCACCCATCGCCGCCGTCTCTCGGCGCTCGGCCCGGGCGGCCTGTCGCGTGAGCGCGCCGGCTTCGAGGTCCGAGACGTCCACTCCTCCCACTACGGGCGCATGTGCCCGATCGAGACTCCGGAGGGTCCGAACATCGGTCTCATCGGCTCGCTCGCCTCGTACGCCAAGGTCAACCGGTTCGGCTTCATCGAGACGCCGTACCGTCGGGTGGTCGATGGGAAGGTCACCAAGCAGATCGACTACCTGACCGCCTCGGAAGAGGAACGGTTCGTCATCGCCCAGGCGAACGCCGAACTCAAACAGGACAGCACCTTCAAGTCGAAGCGTGTGCTGGTACGCCGTCTGGGCGGCGAGGTGGACTACGTGACTGCCAAGCAGGTCGACTACATGGACGTGTCGCCCAAGCAGGTGGTATCGGTGGCCACCTCACTCATCCCGTTCCTGGAGCACGACGACGCCAACCGCGCCCTCATGGGGTCCAACATGCAGCGTCAGGCAGTGCCGCTCCTGCGCGCCGAGGCTCCGCTGGTCGGGACGGGCGTCGAAGGCCGGGTCGCACGCGACTCGGGTGAGGCGCTCATCGCCACCGAGGACGGCGAGGTCGCCGAGGTCACCGGCCGCCGGATCACCGTCAAGGTGGGCAACAAGCGCGTGGACTACCCGTTGCGCAAGTTCGTCCGCTCCAACCAGGGCACCAGCATCAATCAGAAGCCGCTGGTCCGCGAGGGCGACAAGGTCAAGGCCGGTGATGTCATCGCCGACGGTCCGTCGACCGAGAAGGGTGAGCTGGCGCTCGGTAAGAACCTGCTGGTTGCCTTCATGTCGTGGCGGGGCCACAACTTCGAGGACGCCATCGTGCTTTCGGAGCGGCTCGTCAAGGAGGACGTGCTCACTTCGATCCACATCGAGAAGTACGAGATCGAGGCCCGGGACACCAAGCTCGGCGCCGAGGAGATCACCCGGGACATCCCGAACGTCGCCGAGGAGTCCCTCCAGAGCCTCGACGAGGAGGGCATCATCCGGGTGGGGGCCGAGGTCGGCCCCGGCGACTACCTCGTGGGAAAGGTGACGCCCAAGGGTGAGACCGAGCTGACTCCCGAGGAGCGCCTGCTGCGCGCCATCTTCGGTGAGAAGGCCCGCGAGGTTCGCGACATGTCGCTCAAGGTGCCGCACGGTGAGCAGGGCAAGGCGATCGACGTTCGAGTGTTCCGCCGGGACAACGGTGACGAGCTGCTCCCCGGAGTCAACGAGCTGGTGCAGGTGTACGTCGCCCAGCAGCGCAAGATCTCGGAGGGCGACAAGCTCGCCGGTCGTCACGGCAACAAGGGCATCATCGCCAAGATCCTCCCCGAGGAGGAGATGCCGTTCCTCGAGGACGGAACGCCGGTCGACATCATCCTGTCGCCTCTCGGCGTGCCTTCGCGGATGAACCTCGGTCAGGTGCTCGAGACCCACCTCGGCTGGGCGGCGGCGCAGGGTTGGAGCGAGTTCAAGGGCACCAGCGAGGCGGCCGGGGGGGCCAAACCGTGGACCAACGTGGCGACGCCGGTGTTCGACGGCGCCACCGACGTGGAGATCGGCAAGGTCCTGGCCAACTCGCTGCCCAACGCCGATGGCGACAGGATGATCAACGACGCCGGCAAGGCGATCCTGTACGACGGCCGTACCGGTCTCCCGTTCGATCAGCCGATCACCATCGGCTACCTCTACATCTTGAAGCTGCTCCACCTGGTGGACGACAAGATCCACGCCAGGTCGACGGGCCCGTACTCGATGATCACCCAGCAGCCGCTCGGTGGTAAGGCCCAGTTCGGTGGTCAGCGTTTCGGTGAGATGGAGGTGTGGGCCCTGGAGGCGTACGGCGCGGCCTACGCCCTGCAGGAGCTGCTCACCATCAAGTCCGACGACGTCCGAGGCCGGGTCAAGGTGTACGAGGCGATCGTCAAGGGGGAGAACATCCCCGAACCCGGCATCCCCGAGTCGTTCAAGGTGCTCATCAAGGAGATGCAGAGCCTGTGCCTCAACGTCGAGATGCTCTCGGCTGGTGAGGAGGTCGAGCTCCGCGAACTCGATGACGACGCCTTCCGCACCGCGGAGTCGCTTGGGATCGACATCTCTCGTCCCGAGCGGGGGGACTGACGGCGAGCGGCCGACGACAAGTAGTGACCGAGATCGACGACGGAGCACAGAGGAGCACGGGTGGCGCAGTATTTCGATGAGCTGAAGATCAGCCTGGCCACCGCGGACCAGATCCGCGGCTGGTCACATGGCGAAGTGAAGAAGCCGGAGACGATCAACTACCGGACCCTCAAGCCGGAAAAGGACGGCCTCTTCGACGAGCGCATCTTCGGCCCCACCCGCGACTGGGAGTGCTACTGCGGCAAGTACAAGCGCGTCCGTTTCCGCGGTGTGATCTGCGAGCGCTGCGGGGTTGAGGTCACCCGGGCCAAGGTGCGTCGCGAGCGGATGGGTCACATCGAGCTGGCCGCACCGGTGACCCACATCTGGTACTTCAAGGGCGTCCCCAGCCGTCTCGGTTACCTGCTCGACATGTCACCCAAGGAGCTGGAGAAGGTCATCTACTTCGCCGCCTACCTGATCACCCATGTGGACGAGGACAAGCGGCACAAGGACCTCGGAGAGCTCGAAGAGGCCACCACGACCGAGGTGGGGATCATCAACAAGGAGTTCGAGGAGTGGGAGGCCGCCCGCCTGGAGCGCCTTGAGCACGAGCTCAAGCAGATGGAGGAGGCGGGGGCCAAGGCGCAGGAGATCTCGGCGGCCCGCCGCGAGGCGGAGCGCGAGATCAAGGATCGACGCGAGCGCTCCGAGTACGAGGTGGAACTGGTACGCGAGGCCTACGACTTCTTCCGCGGGATGAAGGTCAAGAACCTCGTCGAGTCCGAGCAGCTGTGGCGTGAGATCCGAGACCGCTACGAGGAGTATTTCGAGGGAGGCATGGGGGCCGAGGCGATCAGGGATCTGCTTACACGCCTCGACCTGGACGCTGAGATCGTCCAGCTCAACGAGGATCTCGAGGGCAATTCGGCGCAGAAACGCCAGCGTGCCACCAAGCGACTGCGCGTGGTGACGCCCTTCGCCCAGGGCACCAACAGTGTCGAGGCGATGATCCTTCAGGCGATCCCGGTGATCCCACCGGATCTGCGGCCGATGGTGCAGCTCGACGGTGGGCGGTTCGCCACTAGTGACCTCAACGACCTGTACCGCCGCGTGATCAACCGCAACAACCGGCTCAAGCGACTTCTCGAGCTGGGTGCTCCCGAGATCATCGTCAACAACGAGAAGCGCATGCTGCAGGAGGCCGTCGACGCCCTGTTCGACAACGGTCGCCGCGGCCGCGCCGTGACCGGACCGGGCAGCCGGCCGCTCAAGTCGATCTCCGACATGCTCAAGGGCAAGCAGGGACGGTTCCGTCAGAACCTCCTCGGCAAGCGCGTCGACTACTCGGGCCGTTCGGTCATCGTGGTCGGGCCGCAGTTGCGGCTCCACCAATGCGGGCTGCCCAAGGCGATGGCCCTCGAGCTGTTCAAGCCGTTCGTGATGAAGAAGCTCGTCGACCTCGACCTGGCCCAGAACATCAAGGCGGCCAAGCGCATGGTGGAGCGGCATCGCCCGCAGGTGTGGGACGTCCTCGCCGACGTGATCAAGGAGCACCCGGTGATGCTCAACCGCGCTCCGACGCTGCACCGTCTAGGTATCCAGGCCTTCGAGCCGATCCTGGTGGAGGGCAAGGCGATCCAGATCCACCCGCTGGTGTGTGAGGCGTTCAACGCCGACTTCGACGGCGACCAGATGGCGGTCCACCTGCCGCTGTCGGCCGAAGCCCAGGCCGAGGCCCGGGTGCTCATGCTGTCGACCAACAACGTGCTGTCCCCGGCGAGCGGTCGTCCGATCGTCACGCCGAGCCAGGACATGGTCATCGGCATCTACTACCTGTCGGAGCTGGTCGAGGATGCGCCGGGCGCTGGCAGGGTGTTCGAGAGCATCGACGAGGCCGAGATGGCCTACGACCTGGGCGAGCTCGGCCTTCACGCCCCGATCCGCCTGCGGGTCGGCGAACTGGCCGGCGACCCCGAGCTCTACTCCGAGATGCGCCGCCACCTCGGCGAACTCGTTCCCGAGGAGCCGGTCGATGCCACCAAGCCGTACGAGACCACCCTCGGCCGGGCACTGATCAACGGTGCCATGCCTGACGGTTTCCCCTACATCAACGGCGTCGTACTCAAGTCGGACCTGCGCGTGCTGATCGAGGAGGTCATTGCCCGCTACGACAAGTCGCAGGTGGAGTTCCTGCTCGACACGATCAAGGAACTCGGCTTCCGGTATGCCACTCGCGCCGGGCTCACCATCGGCCTCGAGGACGTCAAGACCCCGCCGGAGAAGCAGCAGATCCTCGACTCGTTCGAGGCTGAGGCCGCCAAGGTCGAGGACCTGTACCAGAACGGCATCATCACCGAGGCGGAACGCCGCCAGGAGTTGATCGACATCTGGACGAGTGCCACCGACAAGGTGAAGGAAGCCCTGGAGGTCAGCCTCAAGAAGGAGCGGTTCAACCCCATCGACATGATGGTGCGATCCGGTGCTCGCGGGAACATCATGCAGGTGCGCCAGATCGCCGGCATGCGTGGCCTGGTGGCCAACCCGCGCGGTGACATCATCCCGCGGCCGATCAAGGCGAACTTCCGTGAGGGCCTGTCGGTGCTCGAGTACTTCATTTCGACGCACGGAGCCCGCAAGGGTCTCGCCGACACGGCGCTGCGGACCGCCGACTCCGGGTACTTGACCCGTCGGTTGGTCGACGTCTCGCAGGAACTGCTCATCTACGACGAGGAATCCGAGGATGCGGGTATCACCATCAAGGTGCGCGAGGAGGAAGGGGCCGAGCCGCTGCGTCATCTGCGCAACCGGCTGTACGGCCGGGTGCTCGCCGAGGACGTCAAGGTGGGTCGCTCGCTCGTCGAGTCGGCCTCGGGCGTCAAGTTGCGCGCCGGCGAGTTGGTGGATCGCGAGGCATTCGTGGCGATCTCCGCGGCAACCGAGGTGACCGAGGTTCGGGTGCGCTCGCCGCTCACCGACCAGGCACGCTTCGGGGTGAGCCGGGCCTCCTACGGCCTCAGCCTCGCCACCGGACGCATGGTCGAGCCGGGCGAAGCGGTCGGGATCATGGCCGCCCAGTCGATCGGCGAGCCGGGGACGCAGCTGACGATGCGGACCTTCCACACCGGCGGCGTAGCCGGTGAGGACATCACCCACGGCCTCCCCCGCGTGACCGAGCTCTTCGAAGCCCGGTCACCGAAGGGCAAGGCGCCGATCTCCGAGATCGGCGGCGTGATCAAGATGGTCGACGACGAGGAGGGCCGTCGCATCGTCGTGGTCGGCAAGGACGACGAAGTCGCCTATCCGATCACCCGTCGCGCCCGGGTCAAGGTGCGCGACGGTGCCGAGATCGAGCCGGGCACCCCGCTCACCGAGGGTCCGCTCGACCCGAAGGAAGTGCTCGAGATCATGGGCGTGCGCGCCTGCCAGCGCTACCTCGTGGACGAGGTCCAGGAGGTGTATCGCAGCCAGGGCGTCGACATCCACGACAAGCACATCGAGCTCATCGTCCGTCAGATGCTGCGTCGCGTTCGGGTGGTCAACCCGGGTGATTCGCAGTACCTGCCCGCGGAGCTGGTCGATGCGCAGGAGTTTCGGGCCGCCAACAAGGAACTCGTGGCAGAAGGCAAGAAGCCCGCAGAGGGACGTCCCGAGCTGATGGGTATCACCAAGGCGTCGCTGGCCACCGACTCGTGGCTCTCGGCCGCCTCCTTCCAGGAGACGACCCGGGTGCTCACCGAGGCAGCGTTGCAGGGTCGCTCCGACTTCCTGCGCGGCCTCAAGGAGAACGTCATCATCGGCAAGCTGATCCCGGCCGGCACCGGCGCCGACCAGTATCAGTCGGTGCAGCCGTCGTTGCCGGGCGCCACCGTGGTCAGCGCCCATGCGCTGTTCGGCGAGGGCGCCGGTGAGTCGGCGGCCGAGGGCATGCCGGAGAACCCGGCCGAGTGGCTGGCCTCCCTTGGCGGAGGGGTCGCCGTTGCCGAGGACGCAGACGAAGAAGACGAGTAGGCAGAGTCGCCGGCGGTAGCCAGCCGACGACGTACTCAGTACTTGGTACCAAGTACGACGAGACCCCGCCACCCGGCGGGGTCTCGTCACATGGAAACGACCGTCTCCAAGGCCAGCTCCGCCATCTGGTCGACGCTCTTGCCTCTTGCCTCTGAGCGAATTGCGAACCGCGAATCGCGAATCGCGGCCGCCGTCAGGCGGCCCTCAGGCGGCCCTCAAAACGGCCAGATCAGAGGCACCATCACCATCGTGATGGCGAAGACGATGCCGGTGAGGGGGAGCCCCACCTTCAGGTAGTCGACGAATCGGTACCCGCCCGGGCCCATCACCAGCGTGTTCGCCGGGTGCGACACCGGGCTGGAGAACGACGCCGAGGCGGCGACGGCGAGGGCCATGAGGAATGGGAGCGGCGAGGCGCCCAGGTCGATGGCGGTGGTGTAGGCGATCGGCGCCATCAAGACGACCAGGGCAGCGGTCGGGATCACCTGGGTGGCGAGGGAGGTCATCAGGAAGATGGCGGCAAGGACCGCCAGCGGGCCCATCGGCCCGACCGCCTCGACGACGCCGCGGGCCAGGAATGCAGCCGCTCCGGTCTGGTCCATGGCGATCCCCAGCGGGATCATCCCGGCGATGAGGAACACGGCCTGCCACTCGACGTGGCGGTAGGCGTCCTCCATGGTCAGGCACCGCGTGAGGACCATGAGCGATGCCCCGGCGACGGCCGCCACCGAGATGGGAAGCCAGCCGACGACGACGGTGACGACCACACCGACGAGGATGCCGGCGGCGACCGGCGCCCGGTTCCTCCGGGCGGGCGGTGCCGCCGGCTGCGAGGTGAGGATGAAGTCGCTGTCGAACGCCAGCTGGCGCAGCCGCTCCCGGGGTCCGTGGACCAGGATGGCGTCACCGAACCGCAGGGCCATATCGCGAAGCCCGGTGCGGTGAGCCTTGCCCTGCCGCCAGATGGCGAGCACGGTGATTCCGTAGCGATCCCGAAACTCCAGTTCGCGGACCGTCTTGCCCTCGAGGGTGGTTTGAGGGGACAACACCAGTTCCCCGAGGCCGATGTCCGTCGACTCGAGGGCGGTGAGCGGCGTGCTGGCATGGTCGACGTCGAGTCGTCCCAGGGCGTCGAGGAGCTCGAGATGAGACGTCGTGGCCTGGGCGAGGAGCACATCGCCCGCCTCGACGGTCGTATCCGGTCCCGGGATCGGGATCACCTCAGCGTTTCGGTGGATCTCCCACACCGCCAGACCGAGCCGGTCGCGCACCCGGCTATCCCCGAGGGTGCGTCCGGCGAGCGACGAGTCCTCCGGGACCTCGAGCGTCATCAGATTGGTCGGGAGGTTGTAGAACTCGTCGGTGCCCGGATCGGCGAGCGGTCCGAGCACCTCGAGGCCGGACTCGTCGGGGACGGTCGGGGTCTTCTCCTTCGACGCGAGCAGGAGGATGTCACCGGCAAGGAAGCGCCACCGTGAGATGTCACCCATCCGGACCGATTCGTCCCGGCGCACCGCCAGCACGTCCAGGTCGTACTGTCGTCGCGCCCCGGACTGGAGCAGGGTGCTGCCGACGAGCGGGGAGCCCTCAGTGACCCGGGCCTCCACCAGTGTCAGTGCCCGGGGCATCACGTCGGCTTCGGCGCTGCCGGCGAGCACCACACGCCGAACGTCGTCGATGAACTCCGGGCGCCCCAAACCCAGCAGCCGGTCACCGGCTCGTAGCACCGTGTCGCGCCCCGGCGCCGCCATCACCGCCCCACTGCGAGCGATGGCGACGACGGTGAGGCCCAGGGTCGATCCGAGTCGCGACGACTGGAAGGTCATCCCGACCAGGCGAGAGTCCGGCGGTATCGGCACCGAGACGAGCCTGCCGCCGAGGTCGAACAGGGCGGTCGGGTCGTGACGCTCTCCCGGGTCCCTGCGGGGGAGCAGGCGGCGGCCGAAGATCACCATGAAGCCGGTGGCGGCCAGCAGGGCGATCACCCCGATCGGCGTGATGGCGAACAGCCCGACCGGGGGGAGCCCGAAGTCGCGGATGGCGCCGGCGACCAGGATGCTCGGCGGGGTCCCGATCATCGTGGTCATCCCGCCGAGGAGGGAGCCGAGCGCCATCGGCAGGAGGAGCAGGGAAGGCGGCTGGCCGGTGCGGCGGGAAATCTCGACCACCACAGGCAGCATCATCGCCGCCACCGCCACGTTGCTGAGGATGACCGTGGACAGGACACCGGCAGCCAGCATGACCACGGCGATGAGGCGGGTCTCCCCGTCACCGGCGACCCGAACCAGGCGCTGCCCCACCCGGTCGGCGACCCCGGTGGCGGTCAGACCGCCACTGATGATGAACATCGCCCACACCGTCACCACCGCCGGACTGCTGAATCCGGAGAGCGCGTCGGTCGGTGTGACGTAACCGGTGAGCGCCACCGCCACCAGCACGAGAAGCGCCACCAGGTCCATCCGCAACCACTCGGTGACGAACAGCGCCACCGCCCCGGCGAGGATGAGCAAGACAACGGCAATTTCGAGGGTCATCAACCCGGGAGGCTACAGCCAGAGAGCCAACAGCCAACAGCCAGACCGTGACCACGGCATATGCCCTGGACTCTCTGGCCATGAGCCATGAGATCCTCACGGTTGACGGTTGACGGTTGACGGTTGACGGTTGACGGGCGGCGGGCGACTGGCCCTAGCCTGCTTTGCCCCTTGTGTCCGCGCGCACCTATACTCCGCGCCCGTGACTCCGGTCACCTAGGCCCTTCTCGGAAAGGGGCCCGGCCTCGCGCCGGGCCTCTCCTGTCCGAGCAGGGTGGTCATACGGGTCGGCTATCGCCGACTCTCGCACGTGCAGACCACGTCGATGCGGGCTGCGCTGCGCCGACAACGACATAGTGGAGAGGGCAGGAATGCCGACGATCCAGCAGCTGGTCAAGCATGGCCGGCAGCACAAACCGAAGAAGGAGAAGACTCCGGGTCTCGCCGGGGCGCCACAGCGCCGCGGGGTATGTACTCGCGTCTACACGATCACTCCGAAGAAGCCGAACTCGGCGCTCCGTAAGGTCTGTCGTGTTCGCCTCTCCTCCGGCGTCGAAGTCACCGCCTACATCCCTGGCGAGGGCCACAACCTCCAGGAGCACTCGATCGTGCTCGTACGTGGCGGCCGCGTGAAGGACCTTCCGGGGGTTCGCTACAAGATCGTGCGGGGCACCCTCGACGCCGCCGGCGTCGGTACCCGCAAGCAGGCCCGTTCTCGCTACGGGGCGAAGAAGGGCAGCTGATGAGACGCGCCCCCGCAGAAGTTCGCAAGATCGAGCCGGACCCCGTGTTCCGCAGCGTCCTGGTCACCCAGCTCATCAACAAGGTGCTCTGGAAGGGCAAGAAGGACCTCGCCCGCCAGATCGTCTACGACGCCCTCGAGATGATCGAGAAGCGGTCGGGCCAGGAGCCGCTCACCGTGCTCAAGAAGGCCATCGACAACCTGCGGCCATCGGTCGAGGTGCGGTCCCGCCGTGTCGGCGGGTCGGCCTACCAGGTCCCCGTCGAAGTCCGCCCTCGTCGCTCCACCACGCTCGCCGTTCGCTGGCTGGTGGATTTTGCCCGCAAGCGTCGCGAGCACGAGATGGCGGATCGCCTCGCCAATGAGATCCTCGACGCCTCGACCCGTCAGGGTGGGGCGTTCAAGCGTCGCGAGGACATCCACAAGATGGCCGAGTCCAACAAGGCGTTCGCGCACTACCGCTGGTAATCACCCATGTCTGCTTCTGCTTCCCTGAGTCAACTCCGCCAGTACCCCCTGAGCCGCACCCGGAACATCGGGATCATGGCGCACATCGACGCCGGCAAGACCACCACCACCGAGCGGATCCTCTACTACACCGGTCGTACCTACAAGCTCGGTGAGGTCCATGAGGGATCGGCCGTCATGGACTGGATGGAGCAGGAGCAGGAGCGCGGCATCACCATCACCTCCGCCGCCACTACCTGCCTGTGGAAGGACACCTGGATCAACATCATCGACACGCCCGGTCACGTCGACTTCACCGTCGAGGTGGAGCGCTCGTTGCGAGTGCTCGATGGCGCCGTCGCCGTTTTCGACGCCGTGGCCGGCGTCGAACCGCAATCCGAGACCGTATGGCGCCAGGCCGACCGCTACAAGGTGCCCCGCATCTGTTTCATCAACAAGATGGATCGGATCGGGGCCAACTTCTACGCGGCGGTCGACTCCATCGTCGCCCGACTCGGTGCCAACCCGGTCGCCATCCAACTCCCGATCGGTTCGGAGTCCGACTTCAAGGGTGTGATCGACCTCATCGAGATGAAGGCGCACATCTGGCCCGACGACGATGGCGAGCGCTGGGATACCACGGACATCCCCGACGAGTACGCCGATCAGGCCCACGAGTGGCGGGGCCGGATGCTCGAGGCCGTGGCCGAGGTCGACGAGAAGTTGCTCGAAAAGTATCTCGAGGAGCTGGAGATCACGCCGGACGAGCTCCGCGCCGCGCTCCGTGTCGGCACCATCGAGGGGCTCTTCGTGCCGGTGATCACCGGTTCCGCCTTCAAGAACAAGGGCGTGCAGCTGCTCCTCGATTCGGTGCTCTACTACCTGCCGAGCCCGGTCGACCTGCCCCCGATGGTCGGGTTCGCTCCGGGTGACGAGGACACGCCGCTGGAGCGAAAGCCCGACGACAGCGAGCCGTTCTCGGCGATCGCCTTCAAGATCATGACCGACCCGCACGTCGGCAAGCTCACCTACTTCCGGGTCTACTCGGGGCACGCCGCCAAGGGTGACACCGTGCTCAACGTGAGCAACGGCAAGAAGGAGCGGTTCGGGCGGCTGCTCCGCATGCACGCCAACCACCGTGAGGATCTCGACAACATCTTCACCGGCGACATCGTCGCCACCGTCGGGTTGAAGGTGACCACCACCGGCGACACCCTCTCCGACCCCTCCAAGGTGATCCAGCTCGAGTCGATGACCTTTCCCGCCCCCGTCATCTCCGTCGCCATCGAACCCAAGTCGAAGGCCGATCAGGACAAGCTCGGTGACGGCCTCTCCCGCCTCGCCGAGGAGGACCCCACCTTCCTGGTGCGTACCGACGAGGAAACCGGCCAGACGGTGATCGCCGGGATGGGCGAGCTGCATCTCGACGTGCTCGTCGACCGTCTTCGCCGCGAGTTCAAGGTGGACGCCAACGTGGGACGCCCGCAGGTCGCCTACCGGGAGACCATCAAGAAGGCGGTCGACGGTGTGGTGTACCGCCATATCAAGCAGACCGGCGGCAGGGGTCAGTTTGCCCACGTCGAGATCGACCTGGAGCCGACCGGCCCCGGTGGTGGTTACGAATTCGTGGACCGCACCAAGGGCGGTGCCGTTCCCAAGGAGTACGTGCCCGCGGTGGATGCCGGCATCGAGGCCGCCCTCGACAGCGGCGTGCTCGCCGGCTACCCGATCGTCGACGTGCGCGCCGTCCTCGTCGATGGATCGGCCCACGCCGTCGACTCCTCCGAGATGGCGTTCAAGATCGCAGGCTCCATGGCGCTCCAGGAGGCGGCCCGCCGCGCCGGGATGGCGCTGCTCGAGCCTGTGATGGCCGTCGAGGTGGTCACCCCGGAGGACTACATGGGCGAGGTCATCGGCGACCTCAACTCACGCCGGGGTCAGATCGGTGAGATGGGCCAGCGGGGCAACAGCCGGGTGATCGACGCCCGGGTGCCGCTCGCCGAGATGTTCGGCTACGCCACCGACCTGCGGTCACGCACCCAGGGACGGGCGGCCTACACGATGCAATTCGATTCGTACCAGCAGGTTCCGGAGGCCATCGCCAGCGAGATCGTGGCGAAGGTCCGCGGCGAGTGATCAGGAGAGGATGAGCCATGGGTAAGGCGAAGTTTGAGCGTTCGAAGCCGCATGTGAATGTGGGGACGAT
>JBBDWO010000018.1 GCA_040902765.1 Acidimicrobiia bacterium
TCTCCCCCCGAAGGGGGGAGTACCTGACGGCGCAGCCGTCAGGGGAGGGGGGAGCCCAAATACTTTCGTCACCGTAGGAGAGACGACATGGCACACACATTGATCATCAACGGCACGGTTGTCACCGCCACCGAGACGATGGCCGCCGACGTGCTCATCGACGGCGAACAGGTGGTGGCCCTCGCCACTCACGGCACTCAGGACTGGACCGCCGACACCACCATCGACGCCAAGGGCAAGTACGTGTTCCCCGGCGGCATCGACGTGCACACCCATATGGAGCTGCCGTTCGGCGGAACCAACGCCTCTGACTCCTTCGAGACCGGCACCCGCGCCGCGGCTCACGGTGGCACCACCACGATCATCGACTTCGCCGTCCAGGTGAAGGGCGGCTCCGCCATGGGGGGCTACGAGGCGTGGCGGGGCAAGGCCGACGGCAACGTGGCGATCGACTACGGCCTCCACATGATCACCGGCGACATCAACGAGCAGACGCTCAAGGAGATGGACATGCTGGTGGACGAGGGGGTCACCTCGTTCAAGCTGTTTATGGCGTACCCGGGCGTCTTCTACTCGGACGACGGCGAGATCCTGCGGGCCATGCAGAAGGCCGCCGAGAACGGCTCGGTGATCTGCATGCACGCCGAGAACGGCATCGCCATCGACGTCTACGTGGAGCAGGCGCTGAAGCGCGGCGAGACCGACCCCATCTACCACGGCATCGTCCGCAAGAGCCTGTTGGAGGGAGAAGCCGCACACCGGGCGATCGTCCTCGCGGAGTTGACCGGCGCCCCGTTGTACATCGTCCACATGTCGGCGAAGGAGGCGCTGGAGGAGGTGAAGGCGGCCCGGGACCGGGGGCTCAACATCTTCGCCGAGACCTGCCCGCAGTACCTGTTCTTCGACCTGGACAACCTGGGCAACGGGTTCGAGGGCGCCAAGTATGTGTGCTCGCCACCGATGCGCGACCGGGCGGCCGGTCATCAGGAGGCGCTGTGGACCGGGCTGCGCACCAACGACCTCCAGGTGGTGTCCACCGACCACTGCCCGTTCTGCATGGACGAGCATCCCGAGCTCGGCGTGCAGAAGCGCCTGGGTGAGGGTGACTTCTCGAAGATCCCCAACGGCATGCCCGGCGTGGAGCCGCGCTTCGAGGTCATGTTCAACGGCGGGGTCAACGGAGAGCGGATCGGGCTGAACCGGTTCGTCGAAATCATGGCGACCACGCCCGCGAAGATGTTCGGCCTGTACCCGAAGAAGGGCACGATCGCCCCGGGCGCCGACGCCGACATCGTCATCTTCGACCCGAACAAGAAGCACACCATCACCCACGGCACCCAGCACATGCGGGTCGACTACTCCGCCTACGAAGGCATGAAGGTCACCGGCAAGGTGGAGACAGTCCTGTCACGCGGCCGGGTGATCATTGATCAGGGCGACTACAAGGGCAAGCCGGGGGACGGTGCGTACCTTCGGCGCGGGATGAGTCAGTACTTGGTGTGAGGCCTCACCGCGGCCCCTTCGGCGGTGGGATCGACGTCTCTTGCTCACCGCGCAGCACGACCCGCTTGAGGGCCGGGTAGGCCAGGACGCCGCAGATCAGCGTCGCCGCGCCGCCCAGGCCGAAGGCGATCCTCGGGCCCAGATTTTCGCCGATCCAGCCCACGAGCGGACCGCCGATGGGGGTCGAACCCAGGAAGGCCACGGCCCACAGGGCCATGACTCGGCCCCGCATCGCCGGTTCGGCGGCCAGCTGCAAGGTCGCGTTGCCGATGGCGAGGAAGCGGATCGACACTGCTCCCAGGATCACCAGGGACACGAACATGGTTGCCAGGTTGGGCGCCCATGCCGCGGCGAAGTGGACGCCGCCGAAGACAATCGCCGTCCATGCCAGGGCCGTCGCCGGTTGCTTGCCCATGGCTGCGGTCACCAGTCCGCCGACCACCGCCCCGGCGCCCATGAGCACCGACATGGTCCCGTAGGTGCCGGCGTCGCCTTCGAAGGTGAATCTGGCCAGCAGCGGTAGCACCACCTGGAACTCGTAGGCAAGCGTGCCCACCACCGCCATCATGATCAGCGGCACCAGCACCTCCGGGGTGCGGCGCACGTAACGCAGACCGTCCATCAACTGGCCCCGACCCCGCACGCTTCGGGCCTCGCGGTGGAGCATCTCGGGGTTCATCAACCACAGCGCGGCGATCGACGCGGCATAGGTGCCGGCGTTGATGAAGAAGCACGGGGCCATCCCCACGTTGACGATGAGCAGCCCGGCCACTCCCGGGCCGATCACCCGGGCGACGTTGACCACCACCGAGTTGAGGCTCACCGCATTGGTCAGGTTGTCGGCGCCGACCAGCTCGTGGACGAAGGACTGGCGGGCCGGGTTGTCCACCACGTACACGAACCCAAGGCACACGGCCAGCACGTACACCATCCACACTTCGATCCGGTCGGTGGCGACCAGCACGCCGAGGATCACCGCCAGCGCCGACGCCACCACCTGGGTTATATAGAGGATCCGCCGTCGGTCGAACCGGTCGGCGAGCACGCCGCCGAGTGGTCCGAACAACAGCACCGGCAGGAACTGCAGCGACGACACCAATCCCAGTGCCGTGCCCGAACCGGTGAGGTCGAGGATCAGCCACGCCTGGGCGACGCCCTGCATCCAGGTGCCAGACAGCGACACGATCTGACCGATGAAGAACAGCCGGTAGTTGGGGATCTTCAGCGACGAGAAGATGCGCCGGACCGTGGTGAACCGGAAGGTCATCGGCAGGTCCGTCGGAGGCGCATTTGAGGGAGGCTAGGGCAGCGCCGATCCGCCGGATCCTGCGGCTAGAGCCGCAGGCGCTCGACTGGCTGCCGGGTGACCGAAGCGATGGTCTCGAAGTCGCTGTCCACGTGGAGTACGGTCAGTCCCGCTCGCTCGGCTGCGGCGGCGACCAGGAGGTCGGGCACGGCCGGGCCGCGATGCTGGCCCCGATCGGCGAGCAGGGCTTGGACCTCGATGGCTCGGTCTTCGGTCGCCGGGGTGAGGTACTCGACGGGCATGTCGGCGAGCGGCGAGGTGAGCCGCACCGTGCGCTGGTCGTCTCCTGACCTCGCCGAGTATCCGACCTCGAGGAGCGTCACCGAAGCGATACGCACGAGTCCCCTCTCAACACGATCGGACCACGTATCACCGTCGGGGCTGACCTCCACTCTGACGAGTGCCGAGGCGTCGATGAGCCAGCCGCTCATCGGCAGTGGTCCCGCATCAGGGGCGCTCGCGATGGTGCCAGGCGCCCTTCATGATCTCGGGGTCCAGTGCGTCGGCGAAGGTCTCGCTGAAGCGCTTGAAGTCCTCGATGGTGACCTTGCGTCCGCTCGAGGTCCTGGCCTCATTGGCGAGGACCCGGCTCAGGTACTCGTTGCGGGAGATTCCGCGACGCTGCGCCGCCGCGTCGAGAGCGGCGACGACATCTTCGGGGAGTCCACGGATCAGGATGTCGGGCACCGGGACCATGATATCAGTAGATATCAGTCTGAATCCCCAATGACAAGGCCCTCGTGTCGTGGGCCTTCATACCACCCACAGCGCCGTCTGGCGGCCGTCGAGGAAGCGGCAGCGGTCGCCGTCGAACCAGGCGTCCTCCTCCAGCATGAACTGCACCACCTGGTCGCTCCACTCCTCCACCCGCACCCGAGCCTGGAGTTCGATCGACCACGCCGTGTTCGGAAACAGCGGGTAGTTGCCGTCACCGGGGATCGCCTCCTGGCGGTCCCACAGCCCGATGGTCGCCCCGGCGGCGTGGCCGTGGACGCCAATGGGATGGGTGTAGATGAGGCCGTCGATGCCGTCCGCCTGAGCCGCGGCCCGGGTGGCGGCCAGCACCTCGTTGCCGATGCGTCCGGTGGCGAACTGGGCCATGAGCAGGTCCTGGAGTCGGTTGGCGGCGGCGAGTCCGGCGACCAGACCGGCGGGTGGACCGGTCTCGCCGGGGTGGAGGGCGTAGGCGTGCTGCTGCTGGTCGGTGCACAGGCCGGTACGGACGATGCCGAAGTCGATGTGGACCAGGTCGCCGTGGGTGATCACGGTGTCGGCGGGCTTGCCGGCGAAGCCCTCTCGGTGGGTGCCGCCGCGGCGCTGTACCGAGCACGACGGGTGGAACCACGATCCGTACCCGGCGTCGTGGACCACCTGGCGCAGCCACCACTCGACGTCCCTGGTGGTGGTCGTGCCCGGGATGATCACCTCGGGTGACAGCGCCCGATGGAGGAAGTCGTGGGCGATCGCACAGCCTTCGGCCAGGGCGTGCATCTCCTCGGGGAGGCGGGTCTCCAACCAGCCGATGGCGGCGGCCTCGGCGGACACCACCCGATCTCGCAGGCGTTCGGGCAGGGCCGCCAGCATGGCGTCGCGTTCGGTGGCGCTCAGGCCGTCGGCGAGGGCGAAGGTGGTCAAGGTGTTGATACCGATGCGGGCCGGGTCGGCTTCGTCGAGGAGAGTGGCGAGACACTTCCACTGGTCGGGCTCCGACTCCGGATCCCAGGAGCTGGGGAAGGCTTCCCCGACCGGGTAGCGGGCGACGGCGCGGCGGGCGACGGAATCCCCGTCGCGCAGGAACACGAGGATGGTGCGCCGGCGTGCCGTCTTCAGCCACTCGGCGGGGAGCATCGTGGCCAGCACCGGGTCCTCGTTGTACTCCCGGGCGGACAGCACCCAGGCGTCCAGGTCGGCGCGTTCCATCAGCATCGGTATCAGCCGGTCGAGGCGCCGGGCGAGCAGGTCGTCGTGGGTGGCGGTTTGGGCTCTGAGATCCATGCGGCGGATCCTACGGCCCTACCCTCCCGGAATGGAGGTCGTGCGCCACACCGATCCACGCAAGTTCCTCGCCGCCATCGACCGCGGCGACGACGGTTTCGAGGCGCGCAACAACCTGGTGTTCGGCGTCGCCGGCACCCTCATCGAGCGGCCGGGGCTGTACGAGACGTTCCTCCTGTGGACGGTGGAGGCCGATGGCGCCGTGCTCGCTGCCGCCGTCCACACCCCGCCGTGGCGCCCGGCCCTGGCAGACACCGCCGATCAGGATGCCGTTCGCACGCTCGCCGCAGCCATCCATGAGGACATCGGGACCATCGAAGGCATTCTCGGCAACCTGCCGACGGTCGACTGGTTCGCCACCGCCTGGACCGATCTGACGGGGATCGACCCCGAGGTGGTCATGCGTGAAGGGGTCTTCCAACTGGACAAAGTCGCTGAGGTGTCGACACCACCAGGCACCGCACGCTCCGGAACCGCCGCCGACGAGGAGCTGCTGGTCTGCTGGTTCATGGACTTCCTCACCGAAGCCCTGCCTCACGAGTCGCCCAACGAGGAGCATGCGCGCCGGAATGTCCGTCTGCGGCTCGACGACAACCCGACCAACGGGGTGTGGGTGTGGGAGGTCGACGGCGAGGTGGTTTCGCTGAGCGGGTATGGCGGTCCCACCCCCAACGGTGCCCGCATCGGGCCGGTGTACACGCCGCCCGACCTGCGTGGCCACGGGTACGCCACTGCGCTGGTGGCGGCGCAGACGCAATGGCTGCTCGATCACGGTCGGCGGTTCTGCTTCCTGTTCACCGACCTGGCGAACCCCACCTCCAACGCCATCTACGAGCGGATCGGCTACCGGAAGGTCGCCGAGGCGGTGGACTACAAGTTCCAGGTCCCTATCGGCTGACGGTCACGACCGGCACTCGGTGGCGATCTCCAGGATCTCCGTCGAGTCGGTGGGGGCACTGCTGCCGAAGTAGAAGCACAGCTCGCCGCCGGCCTCGGTGTAGCGGTAGTAATGCTCGTTGGCGTTGCTGCCGGCGTTGACCGACGACCCATAGGCCACCTTCAGGTCGGCCAGTGTGTTTCCCACCGTGATGCCGAGCGGGGTGGCCACGTAGCCGGGGGGTCGCTCGTTGCCCTCGGCGTCCGGCAGGGATCCCTCATACCGGATGCGCACGAGGAACTCCGGGGCGTCGGGGTCAGCGGGATGCGGTCCGAAGAACAGGAAGGCGAGGCCTCCGACGAATACGCCACGGATGCCGTTGTCGACCGGGTCGGTGATCGTGTACCACCCGGTGTCGAACTCGTCGTACTGGCCGCGAACCCCATGGCCCAGGTACTCGAACACCTGCTCGAGGACGTCGCCGGCACCGTCACCCAACTCGATCCGATTGCCGTCGTAAGTGATGCTGCGGGTGTTGATGATCCACGCCGCTTCGGCGACGGTGTCGGTCACCGCGACCACCATCGTGAAGGTGGTCGGGTCGGCGAACGAGTTGATCAGAACCTCGAAGGTGCCGCTGGTACCGGGCGAGAATGCACCGGTGTCCTCGTCGGGCTCCACCGGGACGCCATCGGAGCCCCGGACGCTCACATCCAGCTCGGGCGGATCGATCGTGACCGTCAGTGTCTGGGCAAAGGTGAGCTCGATGATGAAGATCTCGGGATCACCGGGGGCTGCGTTGCCGATGATGGTGACCGGCTCCTCGGTGTCTTCGATCTGGCGAGACTGTGAACACGCCCGCGACAGTGCGGCGAGGACCTCCTCGTCGGGCTCGCCGTTCGCCTCCTTGCCGAGCGCGGTCTGGGCGGTCCGTATTGCATCGCCGGTAGCCGACCCGTAGTTGCCGTCGGCAGACAGGTTGCCGTAGCCGGTGCAGGTGAGCAGCCACTGGAAGGCGGCTACGGTCTCGTTGTTGTCGCCGTCGCGGATCAGGGGAGGACCGCCGGGCGGGAGCGTCGTGGTCGTGGTGGGAGGCACCAGGGTCGTGGTGGTCGTGTCCACGGGCGCGACGGTGGTCGTGGTCTCCCCGGCGGTTCCGCCGGTGCAGGCGGCGACCACCAGTGTCAATGAGGCGGCCAGAGCGACCGCTGTGTTGGAGCGTCTCGACATCGACCCTCCCGGTGCCGTGATCGCCAAACCTACACGGTTGCGGGAGCTTTCGGTCCCGTCCCGGTGGACTGACTCAGAGGCCGTCGGGACTCAGCACTCATGTATGCCGATGCGGATGCGCCGTTCGACGAGGCAGACGCGCTCTTCGGACAGGGCCGAGATGCCAACCGGAGCGGCGGCAAGTTCCAGATGGGGGGACTCGTCGTCGCCGTTGGATTGGCCCTCGCCGCATGGGCCTCGATCCCTCAAGGTGTCGAGCGGGCTGCGCCCTGTGTTCGTGCTCACGTCGCTCGTCGTGATCGTCGGCGGCTCGGTGAGCCTCGCGTCGACGTTCTTCGGCGGCTGAATCCGAGAAGCATTAGGCGCCGGCGAGTCCGCTTCGGCTCAGTAGTCGGACAGGTGCCACTGGTAATCGGCAAGTCCGCCGACGCGTCACCTGCATGTGGACCCGACGCGGGCGTGGGTCCAACCGCCCGGGTGGACGGCTAAACGCACGCCACACCACGACTCACGAACCCTCGATGACCTCGTAGATGTCATCGGCGACGAGACCGTGCGCCTCGCGGTGGACCGTCGCGGCCACCTCAGCGCTGGGGGCTTCGACGAGGCAGAAGATCTTCCCCGCCTTCTCATCGACCCAGTAGCTCTTGTAGTCGACGCCGTAAGCGCCTTGCACCTTTAGATCGGCCGCGTGGGCGGCCACACCATCGGCGGCACTCACCGGCCCATCCATGTGGTGGACATCCATGAACAGAGGCATGCGATGCTCCTTTCAGCATTGGTGGTGTGGGTGCCACAGGGACTCAGTGGCTCACGCGGAGCACAGGATTCGGATCCCGATGACAAGCATTCCCCAGGGGGTCGGGGTGACACCCACCTTCTGGCGCACTGTAGGACCATATGAGCGCGTACGCCCGATGAGATGATCGCTGCCCGGGAGGCCGCGGTCCTCCGGTACCCTTCGCCTCCGGAGGTTCCCCATGCATCAGATCACCCATTGGATCGACAACCAGCAGTTTTCCGGCAAGGTGGAGCGGTGGGGTGACGTTTACGACCCCGCTACCGGACTCGTCCAGGGACGGGTGGCCATGGCTACCGCCGACGACGTCGACAGCGCCATCGCTTCGGCGAGGACGGCCTTCGAGTCGTGGCAGCACGCCAGCCTGGCTCGGCGGACCACGATCCTCTTCGCCTTTCGCGACCTGGTGGACCGGCACAAGGACGACATCGCCAAGCTGCTCGTGTCGGAGCACGGCAAGGTGTTCTCCGATGCCCTCGGCGAAGTGCAGCGGGGGCTCGAGGTCATCGAGTTCGCCTGTGGCATCCCCCAGATGCTCAAGGGCGAGTACAACGAGAACGTGTCGACGGCGGTCGACACCTACTCGATCCGCCAGCCCGTCGGCGTCGTTGCCGGGATCACGCCGTTCAACTTCCCGGCGATGGTCCCCATGTGGATGTATCCGATCGCCATCGCCTGCGGCAACACGTTCGTCCTGAAGCCGTCGGAGAAGGACCCGTCGGCGGCCAACTTCTCGGCCGAGCTGTTCGCCCAGGCCGGGCTCCCCGACGGCGTGCTCAACGTGGTCCATGGCGACAAGGTCGCCGTCGACCGCATCCTCACCCACCCCGAGGTCAGTGCCGTGTCGTTCGTGGGATCGACGCCGATCGCCAGGTACGTGTACGAGACCGGTACGGCCAACGGCAAGCGGGTGGCGGCCCTCGGTGGCGCCAAGAATCACATGATCGTCCTGCCCGACGCCGACATGGAACTCGCCGCCGATGCCGCGGTCTCTGCTGCCTACGGGTCTGCCGGCGAACGGTGCATGGCGATCTCGGTGCTGGTCACCGTCGGTGAGGGGACCGCCGAGGCGCTCATGCCGAAGGTGGTGGAGCGCTTGGAGAAGATCCGGGTCGCCCCCGGCATGGAGGATGGCGCCGAGATGGGTCCGCTGGTCACGGCTCAGCACCGCGACAAGGTGGTCGACTACATCGACAAGGGGGTCGAGGAGGGGGCCACCCTGGTCGCCGACGGCCGCAATCTGGTTGGCGAGCAGGACGGCTTCTTTGTGGGTCCGACGCTGTTCGATCAGGTGACCCCTGAGATGACCATCTACAAGGACGAGATCTTCGGTCCGGTGCTCTCCACCGTGCGTGTCGACACCTACACCGACGCCATGGGGCTGCTCGAGGAGAATCCATGGGCCAACGGAGTCGCTTTGTTCACCAACGACGGCGGCGCTGCCCGCAAGTTCCAGAACGAGGCGCAAGTGGGGATGATCGGGATCAACGTCCCGATCCCGGTCCCCATGGCGTACCACTCGTTCGGTGGGTGGAAAGCGTCGATGTTCGGGGACGCCCGCATGTACGGCACCGAAGGCGTCCAGTTCTACACCCGCCTCAAGGTGATCACCAGCCGGTGGCCCGACCCCGCCCACAGCGGGGTGAACCTGGGCTTCCCGCAGATGAAGTGAGGCCAGGAGGCGTTGCCCGTTTCCGGTTGCCGGTTGCCAGGAGAACCGACCGACACCGCTCCCGGGTGTCGGGTGTCGGGCGACGGGTGACCGATGTCTGACCGCGTCGTCGTCGCAGCCCTGGAGAAGTCGGCGGAGGCGCGCGGGCTGCGCTTCGAGTCCTTCAGTCATGGGTGGATAGTCCGGTTGTCTGACGGCGACCGGGTTGCTCGGCTCTTCGGGTACGACTTCGAACTGAACAGCACCACCGCGGCGAAGATCGCCGGAGACAAGGCGGCGACCAGCGCCTTTCTCGCTGATGCCGGCATCGCCTGCGTCCCCCATCATCTTTTCCTGCGGTCGTCGCTGACCGAGTACACCGGGCCGCAGGGCAACTGGCCACGGATGCTGGCGCTGGCCGAGGAGCTGGGATGGGACCTGGTCTGCAAGACGAATTCGGGTACCGGAGGCAACCACGTGTACCGGGTGCGGAACGGCACCGAACTGGAGTCGGCGAGCACTGCCGCCTTCGCCGCCCACCATGCGCTCGCCCTCTCACCGTTCGTCGAGGTGGACGCCGAGTATCGGGTGATCCTGCTCGACGACGAGGCGCAACTGGTCTACGAGAAGGTGCGTGCCGAGGGCGAGTGGCGTCACAACCTCGGTTTGGGGGGTAGCGCCGTGGAGATCGACGACGCCCGACTTGCAGCCGATCTCGTCGCTATCGCCAGCCCTGCCATGGCCGCCATCGGCCTGCGGTTCGCCTCGGTGGACATCATGGCCACCGGGTCCGGCCTCACCGTGTTGGAGGTGAACGCCGGGGTGATGATGGAGTACTACGGCAAGTCATCCGACGAACGGCGTGAGCGGGCCGAAGTCATCTACGATCGTGCCGTCGGAGCGATGTTCGCCTGACACGAGGAGGGACCCTCATGACCATCCAAGATCGACTCGACACAGCCATCGCCGCGCATCCGCTGCTCGAGCACCCGTTCTATCAGGCCTGGCGTGACGGCACGCTGCCCGTGGCATCGCTGACTACCTACGCCGGTGAATACGGGGCGTTCATCGCTGCCATCGACCAGGGCTGGGAGACTGTCGGCGAGTACGACCATGCCGCCGAGGAGCGCCACCACGCTGACCTGTGGGTCGAGTTCGCACGAGCCTTCGGGGCCGAGGTGGGCGAGGCGACCATTCCCGAGGTGTCGCAGTTGCTGGAGACGTCACGGCGCCTGTTCGCCGAGCCCGCCACAGCCTGGGGCGCCCTGTACGCCTTCGAGAAGCAGCAGCCCGGCACCGCTGCGGAGAAGCTCGGCGGATTGGTCGCTCACTACGGGGTGGCCGAGGACGCCGACGCCGCTGAGTACTTCCGGGTCCACGCCGCCGACTATCACGAGGCCGACGGGATCATCACGTCGTTGGAGACCTCACCGGAACTGAATGAGGCCGCAGTCGCTGCCTGTGAGGAGATGACCCAGGCTCTCTGGGACGCTCTCAGTGGAGTCATGGCGGCCTGAGGGCCGTTCGATGCGATACGCCGTCACCGGAGCCACCGGCTTCATAGGTACTGCCTTGACCCGGCGACTGCTGGCCGACGGTCATGAGGTGGTTGCGCTCGTCCGTGACCCGGAGGCGGCAGCCGCGCTCGCTGGGATCGGTGCCGAGCTCCGACAAGGCGACATCCTCGATGCCGGGTCGGTGCGCCGGGCGGTGGAGGGAACCGACGGGGTATTCCATCTCGCTGCCTGGTATGAGGTTGGCCGTCGCAACCCGCGCGCCGTGCAGATCAATGTTGGCGGGACCGAGAACGTGCTCCAGGCGGCATGGGATGCCGGTGTGTCGAAGATCGTTCATACGAGCAGCCTCGCCGTCTTCTCAGACACGGCGGGCAAGGTCGTCGATGAGTCATACCGTTTCGAAGGTCGCCACCTCAGCGAGTACGACCGGACCAAGTGGATGGCGCACTACGAGGTGGCGGTGCCGATGGCGAAGCGAGGGACCCCTGTGGTGATCGTGCAACCGGGCGCGGTGTATGGGCTGGGTGATACGAGCGGAATCGGTCGCTGGATTCGGGCCTTCGTGCGTCGCAAGCTGCGGTATCTGCCTGCCGGCAACGCACTGTGTTGGGGCCACGTCGACGACACGGTCGACGGTCACGTTCGGGCCATGGAGCGGGGCAACCCCGCCGAGGCGTACATCATCGCTGGCCCGCCGCACACCGTGGTCGAGGCGTTCGACATCGCTTCACGGGTCAGTGGCATCCCGACCCCCCGCCTCCGCGTACCGGCCGGTCCGGTAAAGGCGATGTCGCGGCTGCTGACACCGCTGGCGCGCGTGATACCCCCGCTGGCTGGTCCTGCCGAACTTACCCGGCTCGCTGGTTCCACCTACTTGGGGGACTCATCGAAGGCCGAGCGCGAACTCGGATTCACGGCCCGGTCCCTCGAGGAAGGCTTCGGCGAGTTCCTCCCAAGGCTGATTGCTCACTCGCTCGGTGCGGGCGAGTAGCCCCGGAAGACGCCTCACGTTCAGCGCCTCCGGCCGATAGGTCCCTGCCAGGTGCTTTCAGACGCAGTGTCCTTGACAGCTACATACTGAGTATGTAATACTCCCTACATACCGAGTATGTAAGGATGGCGGTGGGTATCAAAGAGGGCTTGCTCAGCCTCCTCGCCAATGGGCCGGCACACGGCTATCAGCTCAAGGTCGATTTCGAGTCAGCGACGGGCGAGGCGTGGCCACTCAACATCGGTCAGGTGTACACCACGCTCCAGCGTCTCGAGCGCGACGGACTGGTCGAACTCGTCGAGACGGATGGGGACGGTCGCCACATCTACGCCATCACACACGCCGGTAGTGCGGTCCTGGGCGAATGGATGCTGTCACCGGTGGAACGCACGGTGACCAATCGGGATGACATCTCGATGAAGCTGCTCTTGGCGATGTCCGCTGGAGTGGTCGATCCGCTGGCGGTCATTTCTGTGCAGCGCAATGCCACCATGAGCGGGCTTCAGGACTACACACGGCTCAAGTCGGATGCCGACCCCGCCGACCTCGCCTGGCTCCTTCACGTCGACCGGCTCATCCTGCGCGCCGAGGCCGAACTCCGCTGGCTCGATCGCGTAGAAGAGCGCCTCGTCAGCCGCTCGGCTCGCACCGAAACGACCACGACCGAGGCGCCCAGCCTCGCAACACAGGGAGACACCACATGAACGACTCCACAACCCCCGTGCTGTCGATGCGGCGCATCGGTCGCACCTATGGCCGGGGGGCACAGCGCATCGACGCCCTCGTCGACTTCGAACTCGACGTCGCTGCCGGCGAGTGGGTTGCGATAACCGGCCGCAGCGGCTCGGGCAAGACCACGGTGCTCAATGTCGCCGGCGGGCTCGATGAGCCCACCACCGGCACGGTGATGGTCGAGGGCCAGCATCTCGGCGACCTTTCGCCCAACCAACTGGCCAGGCTCCGCCGCCAGTCGATCGGGTACGTGTTCCAGGACTTCAACCTGCTGCCGACGCTCACTGCTGCCGAGAACGTGGCGCTGCCGTTGGAGCTCGACGGCATGAATCTGCGAGAGGCTCGCCAGTACGCCGAGCAGTCGCTCAGCGATGTGGGACTGGGGGCGATGGTCGACCGGTACCCCGACCAGATGTCGGGAGGCGAACAGCAACGAGTGGCCATCGCCCGCGGCCTGGTCGGGCCGCGTCGCCTGTTGCTCGCCGATGAACCCACCGGCGCCCTGGACGACATCACCAGTGAGACCATCCTGGCGATGCTGCGTGCGCGCTGCGATGCCGGTGCCGCCGCCATCATGGTCACCCATGAGCCTTCCTTCGCCGCCTGGGCGGACCGCGTGGTGCGGCTTCGAGACGGCCATATCGAAAGCATCACCATCGGATCGTCCATTCCTCCCAGCCTCGCCGAGATCCGCTGATGCAGGCACCCGAGATACGGTCGCTGGCGCGCCTGGCCCGGCGCACTGCTCGCCGCCAATGGAAGCGCACCGCCCTCATCGTGGCTCTTGTCGCATTCCCGGTGGCGGCGGCCCAGGTTGCGGCCGGCATGATCGCCGCCGGCAAGATCTCGCCCGAGGAACGCACCGCGCACGAACTTGGCCAAGGGGACTTTTCGATCACCACGGTCATGGGCGACTCGGATCTCGACGAGTGGGTGGCGGAGCAGATCGCGGCCGCATCCCCGGAGGCAGAGACCGTCCGCTATCGGATGGCCTGGTTACGAATCACAGGGCCGGAGGGCCGCGGTAGCGGCGAGGTCAGCGATCGGTCGCTCGACGACCCGCGGCTGGCTGGTCGGGTGGGACTCGTCGAAGGTCGAGCCCCCCAAGCATCGGGCGAGATCGCCATCGGCGACTCACTGGCGACCCTCATCGGGGCCCGAGTGGGTGACGTCGTCTCAGTCGAGGGCCACGATATGGTGGTCGTCGGCCTGACCCGCGACGTGCTCTATCGGTCGTCCCTGTCATCCGTGGTGTCGACCGGCGACATGGACGTCCTCGCGGGAGGCGACACCGCCTGGGCGGTCGAGACGCGGGTGGTGGTCATGACCCCAGAGGCGGCTCGGGTGGCGGCATGGATCGACCAAGAGTGGCAAGCACGCAGACTCGACTACCTGCCAGAGCCGGCGGTCAGTCCCAAGCCGCTCGCATTGCGCGATCTGAGCGACGACGCCTACCGGCGGCTGACTGCCTCCGAGATCGAGCAGCTGATCGCGCTGTCGCCTCGCCTCGACTTGTGGGAACTCGAGGAGCGAGCCTTCACAATGCTCAACGATCGAGGTGGCTGGACGCCGTCCCCTGAGGTGTGGACGATGCACCCATCGGAGTTCGCCTGGTACGACGACGGATTGGCCGCGGCACCGGTCACCATGGGGACGGCGATCGCCGCCCTGCTCATGCTCGAGGTCGCCCTCGTCGCCGGCGCCGCCTACGCCACCGGCGCCCGTCGCCGTCTGCGCGAGCTCGGGCTGATGTCAGTGAACGGCGCCACCGTCACCCACCTCCGCTGGGCTGTGGTGGGTGAGGGCCTCGTGGCTGGCGTTCTCGGCGCTGGCCTGGGAACTGCCGTCGGGACAGTCGCCATGACGGCGGGACGCCCAGTGATGCAGAGCTTCGTCGATCGACTCATCACCTCGTTCCCACTCGACCCGTTGGTGATGGCGACCACTGCCATCGTTGGTGTCGTCGGGGTGACCCTGGCGGCGTGGGTGCCAGCGCGGACCGCGGCCCGGGTTCCCGCCACCACGGCGCTGCAGGGCCGGATGCCGTTGCAGGTTCCGGCGCGCTGGGTGGTTCCGGCCGGTGTCGGGACCGCGGCCTTCGGGGCGTTTCTCCTGGCTGTCGCCCGAACCGCCTACGGCGCCTCGGGGGCACTCCAAGCCGGGCTGGCCGTCGCCATCATGATTGCCGGTTTCGCCCTCCTCAGCGGTCCGATGGTCGCCGCCATGGGCAGGCGCGCCGACCGGTTCGGAGTCGTCACGCGCCTAGTCATTCGTGACGCGGCGCGCCAGCGCACGCGGGCGGCAACGGCGGTGGCCGCAATGATGGTGGTGCTCGCCGCGCCGATCGTGTTGGCCGTGTCGATCCGGTCCGAGGAGGCGCGCATGAGCCTCTACGGCCTGCCGGGCGACACCCGACATGTATTCGTGACCGACGAGTTCCGCGACACCGACGCGGCCCGTGGTTTCGAGTCATATGTAGACGAACTGGCCGCCATCATTCCGGGAGCGCTGCGGGTGGGCATCACCCGCTATGACGGTCGGGGGCATCTGTCGGAGGTGGTGCCCCCGCGCGACGAGGGCCTTCCGTTCTCTGAATCGTCCGTCCACATGGGTCTCGCCGCACAGACTCCAAAGCTCCTTGCGGCGCTCAAGGTCGGAACGGATCCCGCCGATGTGATCGTGCTCGGCCGCACCAATCGCACGGTGGACGTGGTCATCGGCACGACCACCCTGGGAGCCACCGAGGTACCGGCGGCGGTGGTCCAGTGGTGGTTCCCCCGGGTCCTGCTGTCGGAGTCGGCGGCGGCGGACCTGGGTTTGCTCGTGGCTGACGATGCCGTGCTGCTGGTCAGCCCCGCACCGCTCACCGATCGCCAGCGGCTCGAGATCGGCCAGGTGAGGATCGCGGTTGGCCTGGAGTGGGTGCCATCGCTGTCCGCTGATCAGGTCCTGCTGATCGGCGGAGGTGTTGCCCTGCTGGTGGTGCTGATCATCAGCGGGATGGTGACTGCACTGTCTGCGACCGAATCAGATCACGACCTCAGAGCGATGGTGGCCGTCGGAGCGCCACCTCGGATGCGGCGGTCCTTCCTGGGTCTGCAGGGCGGGTACTACGCACTGTTTGCCGCCGTACTGGCCACCCCATTGGCGCTGCTGTTCATGAAGGTGGCCGCGGGAGACGGGTTCTCCTCGGCCGGGCCGTTCGGTATCATCCCGGCGGGCTTCATCGTGATTCCCTGGCTGATGGTGCTCGCGGTGGCCGCTGGGGTGCCGCTGGTGGTCGGACTAGTGACCGCATTGGGAGTGCGCTCAGCACCGACCATGCCCCCGAAACGGGTGGGATGACTGTCTAGGGGTCCTGCAACATCGCGATGGTTGCCTGAAGATCAGCGATCGGACGGATCTCGGCGTGGCCGAGAGGGACGATCGGTGCCAGGCCGCGGGTGACCGCGCCGGCCGAGTCGGCGTCGACCACCCAGTAGAAGGTGTGGGATGCGGCGATCACCCACGAGCCGATCACCGTGGCACCGGCCTTCTCCATGGCGGCGTCGACGCTGCCGAACGTGTCGGCGAGGGCAGGCGGATCCGCGAAGAGGCAATCCTTCGGTTCGTGGATGTGGGTGATATGAAACAGCACGAGCTAGGACGCTAGCGGTTACCCGTCGCCCGATGCCCGTTCGTGACTCTCCTGCGTGAACCGTGAACCTTGAACCGTTGGCTACTCTCTGTTTGTCGAAGGGGAGTATCCCCACGCACGCTGCCCGTCATCACGGTCACACGACCCGGGCTCGTGGTCCCCTCGGGGGCGGGAGAGACCTTCGGTTGATACGGAGTGGATCAGCCGTTGGGAGCGCCCGTGATAGCCAGCATCGCCAGACTCGCCGGAGAGACCGAGGCGACTCCGAGGTTCTTTGCCGATCTCGAGGTCGAGCTATGGCACTGGATCGCCCTCCTCGTCCTCATCGCTGTCCTTCTGGTGGTCGATCTGCTGGTCATCCACCGCGAAGCCCACGTCATCTCCATAAAGGAGGCGTCGATCGAGTCGGCGGTGTGGATCAGCATCGGACTCGCCTTCACCGGAGTCGTCGCCTGGCTCGCCGTCGACGGGGATGCGGGGAGGGCTTCGATGGAATACCTGTCCGGGTTCCTCGTCGAGAAGTCGCTGTCGATTGACAACGTCTTCGTGTGGGCCGTCATCTTTGGCTACTTCGGTGTACCCCGTGAATACCAGTTCCGGGTGCTGTTCTGGGGCATTTTCGGGGCCCTCGTGCTGCGGGGAGTGTTCATCGCCGGCGGGGTCGCGTTGATCAACGCCTTTGACTGGATCCTCTACGTGTTCGGTGCGTTCCTGCTCTACACGGCGTGGAAGATCTCACACCACGACGACTCCAAGGTGGTCGCCTACGAGAAGAGCATCGTGATGAGGGCGGTGCGCCGTCTCGTCCCCAGTACCACCGAGTACGACGGGCAGAAGTTGTTCACCAAGGAGAACGGCAAGCGGCTGGCGACACCGCTGTTCGCCGTGCTCATCCTCATCGAAGCCACCGATGTCGTGTTCGCCGTCGACTCGGTCCCCGCCATCCTGGCGATCAGCCGGGAGACCTTCATCGTGTACTCCTCCAACGCCTTCGCCATCCTCGGTCTGCGCGCCCTGTTCTTCCTGCTCGGGGGCATGGCGGGCCGGTTCCGGTTCCTCAACGTCGGCCTCGGCGTGATCCTGTTCTACGTCGGTATCAAGATGATCCTGGTCAACGAACCCGTGGGATGGCATCCGCCAACCTATCTGTCGCTCAGCATCATCGCGTTCGTCCTTACCGTCGCCATCTGGGCGTCGGTGTGGGCCGACAAACGGGACCCGGTGTCGGCCAAGATCCCTAAGGTGGACGGCTAGCCGTTTCATCCCGGCGGGATGCTCCGTGCTAAACCTATGGGTTTGGCGAAGCGCAGAGGGGTACCGGCACCATGGAGTTCGGAGTCGTCCTTCAGACCAACCCGCCGTCCTCGCGGGTCCTCGACCTCACCTCGTACGCCGCCCAACGCGGCTTCAGTCACGCGTGGACCTTCGACTCTCACGTCCTTTGGCAGGAGCCGTTCGTCATCTACAGCCGGATGCTCGCCGACAACCCGGACCTGATCGTGGGTCCCATGGTCACCAACCCGGGCACCCGGGATTGGACGGTGATCGCCTCGCTCTTCGCCACGCTCGACGAGATGTACGGGGCGCGCACCATCTGCGGGATGGGAAGGGGTGACTCGGCGATGCGCTACATCGGCAACAAGCCGATGACCCTCGCCCAGATGTCCGAGTCGATGCAGGTCATCAAGGGGCTGTGTGCCGGCGAGGAGGTCGACTACAACGGCCGGAAGCTACGCATCCCGTGGATCGAAGAGCCCCACGACCTCCCGATGTGGGGTGCCGGATACGGCCCCAAGGCGCTGACTCTCATCGGCGAGGAATGCGACGGCTTCATCCTCCAGCTCGCCGATCCGTATCTGGTGGAGTGGACCACCAAGTTCGTCAAGGATGCCGCCAAGAAGGCCGGCCGCAATCCGGACGACATCACCATCTGTGTCGCCGCGCCCGCCTACGTGGGCGACGATATGGACCACCAGCGGGATCAGGTGCGCTGGTTCGGCGGAATGGTGGGCAACCACGTCGCCGATCTCGTGGCTCGCTACGGAGACGACGCCGAGATGGTGCCAGCGGCGCTGTCCGACTACATCAAGGCTCGAGAGGGCTACGACTACGACCATCACGGCAAGGCGGGCAACCCCTCCACCGACTTCGTCCCCGACGAGGTTGTGGACCGGTTCTGCGTGCTCGGCACCCCCGATAAGCACATAGCGCGGATGCAGGAGCTGCGTGACCTCGGCGTCGATCAGTTCGCCATCTACCTGATGCACGATGCCCAGGAGGCGACGCTCGATGCCTATGGGGCGGAGATCATTCCGGCTTTGAACGGCTCATAGCTCATAGCTCATGGCTCAGACAGGCTCTTGCGTTGAGCGTTGAGCGTTGAGCGTTATCCGAGGGAAGCGAGCGCTCGCTCAACCGCTTCCGCGGCGCGTTGCCAGCGGACGCTGCTGGGCATCTGGTGGGCCACGCCGGTGACCACGATGGGCTCGACGCCGTAGGCACTCGCCAGTTTGGTCCCCTCCTTCACCGAGAACAGGCGGTCGCGGTCGGCGATGACGACGGCGACCGGTGTCTGCACGAGCTGAGGTCGGGCGCGGGTGACGAACATCATGTCCAGATAGGCGAGGTAGGACTCGCCGCCGGTACGAGCCACCATGTCGGCGACCTGCGCGTCGGTGGCGTCGTGGTCCATGAGCATCGACTTGACCGGGCCGGGGGAGTCCATCGCCTTGCCCAGGTCGAGCATCAGGTTGGCCTGGAGGAACTTCAGTGGATGGCGGCGCGCCGTGCGAGCCGTGGCCTTCCACACGCCGCCCAGGGGTACCGGGGCCAGCAGCACCGCTCCCGGAAGCGTGCGGTCCTCCAGGTAACGCTGGGTCACCAGCGCCCCCATCGAGTGTCCGACGATGATCGGGGGCCGGGGTAGGTCGGCGACCGCCGCCGCCAGGTCGTCGACGTAGTCCTTGATCCGGGTGCGTCGCAGCGACTTCGGGCCGCCCCTGTCGCCGTGATGACGCAGGTCGAAGGCATAACCCTTCCAACCGCGCTCGGCGAACCACGGGATGAAGTGGTCGTGCCACACCCAGGCACCACCCCAGGCCCCATGCACGAACAGCAACGGGGGACGCTCGTCGGAAATGCCCTGGACTGCGGGCTCAGTCTGAGTCTCGGTGGTCACACCCAAAGGCTAGGGCTGAGAGGGGCGAGGGGCGAGGGGGCGAGAGAAGGCGCGCTCTCTCCTCCCCCGAAGGGGGAGGTGGCGGCGACCGCAGGTCGCCGACGGAGGGGGAGGCCAGACGCGTCGCGACGCCTGCGTAGCGTTCGCCCTCCCCCCTCCCCGCCGCTCGCTTCGCTCCCGGCGGTACTCCCCCCTTCGGGTGTTGATTCGCGCGAGAGGGTGGACGGTTCATGGTTGGTTCCGGGTGTTGGG